>CAYSMU010000046.1:0-11834 GCA_964432145.1 uncultured Chloracidobacterium sp. | reverse complement strand
GACAAAAATTCCGCCTGCGCGAGCGAGGCTTCCCGTCGCTTCGTAACCCGAGCCTGCGCGGCGACCAGTTCATCGAGGTCAAGATCGCGTTGCCGCGGGTGATCTCGGAGGAGACCAAGGGCCTGCTTCGGCAATTTGAAAAATTAAACCCCGAGAACCCGAGAAAGGTTATGGGGCTAGAATAAGTTTCGAAGTTGCGAGGTTACGAAGTTGGCGAAGTTTGAAGGGTTTGAGGAGATCGAGGCGTGGCAAAAAGCCTATTCCGTGACCTTGCAGATTTATCAGGTCACGGACACTGGGCTATTCTCCAAAGATTTTGGGCTGCGGGATCAAATCCGTCGGGCAGCGGTATCAATTATGGCGAATATCGCCGAAGGGCATGGGAGAAAGAGCAATAGCGAGTTCGCGAACTTTCTCAACGTTGCTCGCGGCTCGGCTCACGAAGTACAGAGCCATTTGTATATTGCTAAAGGCCTCAACTATATCGAACAGAAGGACTTCGACGAACTCTACTCTTTGCTCGGCGAGGTTTCGCGAATGACCCTTGGCCTGGCTCGTTACCTTCGGGAGAATGATCGGAAGTAGAAGACTTGGCAGTTACAGAACTTTGAAACTTCGAAACTTTGCAACTTCCTAACTTATGAAGAAACGTGTCCGAACATACACCATCAGCGCGGATGCAGAGATGTACGACATACATCCGCAGACGCTGAGGTTGTACGAACGCGAGGGTTTGCTCAAGCCTTCGCGGTCGATCGGCAACACGCGCCTCTATGAGGACCAGGACCTCGAGCGGCTCGAGGTGATACTCTCGCTCACGCGCGATCTCGGCGTAAACCTTGCGGGTGTCGAGATCATTCTCAATATGCGCGAAAAGATGGAGCAGATGCGGCGTGAATTCGAGCAGTTTTTTGAGTATCTAAAGACCCACGCCAGCGAATTCTCGAGACAGAGCGAGACGTTCGCAAACAGCGAAGCTCTCATCCCGGTCTCGCGATTTCGTGTAACGCGTACGCACGAAGAATTCATCGACGAGGAATAGCTCGCCGGAAAGGCCCTCGCTTTCTCCCCGCTCGTAACCCATTATCATTGCTTTCGATGCCCGTTTGGGATAGGATTTGTAAATTCTACTATCCGTATTTCAGGAGTATCCGATGTTTGGAAGAACTTTATCCCGCGTAGTTGCACTTGGTTTCTTATTGTCCGCGTTCGCGGCATTTTCTTTTGCCCAGGACCTCGACGATGTTACGATCGCCGGCCGCATAACGGACCCTAACGGCCTCGCCGTCGTCGGTGCGACGGTAACAGTTACGATGGTCGAGACCGGCGAGACCCGCACCGCGACGTCCAATGACGACGGGGCGTACCGGTTCGTTAAGCTAAGGCCGGGAACTTATAAGGTCAAAGCGACCGCGTCAGGTTTCGGCATTCAGGAGACACCGCCGATCGTAACGATATCGGCGCAGAATCTGGTACGAGATTTCAAGCTTAGTCCCGCCGATGTCAAAGCCGAGGCGACCGTTACGGTAACCGATGACGATTCTCCTGCGGTTGATACTTCGCGAACCGTGGTTGGCGGTACCGTTACGCAGCGAGAGATAGAGGAACTTCCAAACGATTCCCGTAACCCGCTCGATCTCGTCCTAACCCTGGGCGGCACTGCCGAGGAACAACTCTCGACGCGCGACCTCGCCAGCGACCGCGGGGCACGCGGACTGAGCGCTCCGGGTACGACGCCTGAGGAAGCCGGCATCTTTGGCCTGTCGGGTGGTGCGGCATACTCCAACAACATCACCATCGACGGTATGGACAACAACGATGACCGCGGAGCGTCGTTCCGCTTTCAGCCGTCGATCGAATCGGTTGCCGAGGTGCAGGTCATTACGAATCAATTCTCCGCCGAATACGGCCGAGCGTCTGGCGGCCGCGTCAATATTCGAACGCGAGCCGGTTCGAACAAGTACAGAGGACGTGCGTTTTACTTCTTCCGCGATGAAGCATTGAATGCCAACACTTGGAACAACAATCGGCGCGGATACAAGCGTCCGGCGTTTCAGAATCACGATCCCGGGTTCACCTTTGGCGGCCCGATCATCAAAAACAAGCTATTCTTCTTTTCATCCTACGAATACGACAATATTAAGGAAGACACGATCGTCGATGCGTGGGTGCTCTCAGGTGCAGCAAATCCCAAATTTGCTTTGCCTGCTCCGAACGACGCAACGGCGGGACTCGTGACGCTCAACCCATCGGCTGGTTTTCCGGGTGTCCAGGTGGGCCATTACATCACGCCGGTCGATACGCCGGCCAAGAAGCACATCTTCACGCAGCGTGTCGACTGGAATCCGACAAGCGCACAGAACATGACGTTCAGCTATCAGCTTGGCCGCTCGAATGACCTGCGCGCATTCAGCGGCACAAACCGCATTGCCGATTCGTTGATCGGGCGCGTAAGAAATACCGACGCCATCAACGCGACGCACAATTACATTATTACTTCGAAGTTCGTTAACCAGCTTCGTTTCCAGTACTCGACGCTCGATCCGAGTTCGGCTCAGAGTGCGGGTGCGACTTCGCCGGCAGTGCTGGTGACGTTCACACCGCCGGGGGAAAGCTCGCAGACACAGGTCTTCGGCTCGACCAGCAGCTCGTCCGACCGGCAGGAAAAGCGTTGGCAGATACAGGACACACTTAACTATGTCGCAGGTTCGACCACCTGGCGTTTTGGGGCTGATTACCAAAATGTCGACACCACGTTTATCGATCGCTTCGATGTGACAGGTACCTACACGTTCGGCAGCTTCGTTTTCTTCGCCGCCAACTCGCCGTCGCGGCTTCAGCAGAATTTCAACACGACTTCTAATCTCAAAAACAAATACATCGGAGCTTTCATTCAGGGCGACTGGCGCGCATTGCCCAATCTGACGCTGAGCTACGGTCTTCGCTATGAGCGAGAAACGGTACTCGACGACACCAACAACTGGGGCCCGAGGTTCGCTGCGGCATGGAATCCGTTTAAGAAGAGCGACAAAACAGTCATCCGATTTGGCGCCGGTATCTTTTACAATCGCGTACTGCTCCGAACGGTCGACGACTATACTGCCGATTCACAGACGCTTAGGCTCGACACGAACAGCCTTAACGTACCCGCGGGTGTGGCCGTCGATCTCAATGTTGTCCGGCCTTTCCTCGGCACGCAGTTCCCGCAGGGGATGACGCTCGACACCGTCATTCCGGTCAACGGGACGAACAGCTACCCGGTCCGCCAGCTCGCCCGTGCGGCCAATGTGTTTCGCAGTCTCTCGCCTGACCTCGTTATTCCCGAGAGCTATCAATTCAATGTGGGTTTTGAGCGTGAGATCTTTAAGGGATGGGCCTTTGAGACGAACGTCACTTACAACAAGACCGTCCACCTCTGGCGCGAGACCAACCCGAATGCGCCCATGCTGCCCTCGGGGTTGACCGATCGAAACTCGGACGGGCAGGTGACGCTGACGGATTACCTATTGGGACTAACGACCGGCCCGAACCGTTTTTACGCGGGTTCCGTTAACGACACGGTCGGCACCCACACGTCGCCTGACGATGCCGCGGCCGCCTGTACGACAGGTACGGCGATCTGTTACATCAACGTAAACACGCGAAACAGCAGCAGCAGCACAAATTGCTCGACAACAACGACGACCAACACTCCGGTGTGCCGGGCATTTGCGGCCGTGAACGCCCTGCGTCCGGCCCAGTTCGCGTCTCTCGGGCCGATCCAGCTCGAACAGGTTGCCCCGATCGGCAACAGCCGATACATCGGTGCGATATTCGAACTCAGGAGCCGTTACAAGCAGTTCGGCGGTGGTTTTGCGGGCAGTATGCGCTTTGACTATACGCTTTCGCGGCTCATGGATGACGGTATCGTCAATACGTCTGACCCGACTGTTCCGGGCGATTTCTCGCGTGAATGGTCGCGTAGCCTTGCCGACCGTACACACCGTATTGCGGTCACCGCGTCGCTCGACGTACCGCGTTGGCTTGGCAAACTTCGGTTCTCGCCGCTTTTCCGGTGGGGGTCGAGCGCTCCGTTCAATCTCTCGGCGGGCGGCATCGATCGCAGCCTCGACGATCTGAGTAACGACCGTCCGAATTTCTCGGGTGATCCGAGCTCGATCGTTTGGCGTAAATTCGGATCGGCATTCCCGCAGGCTCTGGCGGACCAATTCACGTTGGCACCGATCGGCAGTCCCGGCAATCTTGGCAGAAACGCCGGACACGGGCCGCAGCTCTTTCAGTTCAACATGAGCGTCAGCCGTGAGTTCAAGGTCAAAGAGCGGTTCCGCATCCGTCCGACGGCCGAGTTCACAAATATTTTCAATGCGAATGTGTTCAGTTTCGGCTCTAACTTCATCAACTTTGATTTCCTTAACAGTACCAACCCGACCACCGTCCAGACGGCGAAAGACGGCTTCCTCGCCCCGACGCGTACAATTACGCCTCGGCGAATGAGGTTCGGTATCCGGTTCGATTTTTAGGGATGGGGCAATGATCGCTTCCGTAGAAAAGGATCGCTTGAAAGAGCGGTCCTTTTTGTTGTACCGCCCAAAAAAGTAGTGACTAAACCGAGCACTTCGTGATAGATTTAAGTGTTGAACATTTTTGTTCGCCTCTAGACGTATGAGCCTAGCGATCGCCGAACCACAGGTGCCCGTAACCGAGACTACGATCGAGTCCGTGCTGCTTGATGCCGACCTTTTTGTGAAGTACTCTTCGCCCGAAAAGGCGTTTGCCCTGCTTCGCGACTCGCTCGACCGTTCGCCCCGGTCGATCCCGCTTCGCGAGAAGATGCGCGACATCTGCGTCAAACAAAAGAACCTTAACGAAGCTGCCAAGCAATGCCTCGCCCTGGTCAGCCTCTACATCGCCCGCGAGGATTTTGACCTCGCCTACGACCGTCTGCAGGAAGCAAAACTGCTTGACCCGCGTATCTCGGTCGCACCGGGACTCGAGGCGATCCGCCGTGCCCGCCGGCCCGATTTCGCGGTCAATCGCGACCGGTCACCGCAAAAGGTCCGTACAGATGTTACTTTTGCAGGGAATCTGGCATTTGTGAGCATCTTCGACGCCGTACAGGTGATCGAGAGTGCCAAGATGACCGGACTTCTGGTGATCAAATCCGATCTGCATTTGGGCAATGTCGCCTTTAACGAGGGCAAGATCGTCGATGCCGAATGCAACGGCAACAATGGCGTAAATGCATTTCGAGACATTATCGAGGTCAACAGCGGCACCTTCGAGTTTAATATCTCCGATCACGAGTTCCCGGTCATTATTTCAATTTCATCCAACACCAATTTCCTGCTCGACGTACTCACCGAACTCGACAATGAGCGGGCTGAAAAGCAGGGATTGCGGAGCGTCGGTGACGAGCTGATATAGTCATTTGTCGTTGGTCATTCGTCCTTTGTCCGTTCTTAGCGAATGGCCAATGACAAAGGACGAGGGACCACTAATAATGAGTTGACTTACACTCTCATATACCGCAAAATATAGTGCTCTCTCAGTTCAGCAGCACTATAGGATGTTTAAGCTCCAGCGCCTAGAAATTACCGGTTTTAAGTCATTTGCCGACTATACGGAGATCGTTTTCACCGGCAGCGGCATCACCGCGGTCGTCGGCCCTAACGGCTGCGGCAAGTCGAACGTCTCTGACGCCATTTCGTGGGTGCTCGGCGAACAGCGTGCGAAATCGCTCCGCGGCGGTGAGATGAAGGACGTCGTTTTCGCCGGTACCAAGAGCCGCAAACCCGGCGGCATGGCGGAGGTAGTTCTGCATTTGGTGCGTGACGAGACGGTTTTCGACATTGACGAGAACGAGCTTGAGGACATTGACGAGGCTCTGAGCGGTATCGACGAAGCCGCCGTCGATATGGACGAGATCGAGGGGGCCGAAGAAGAAGTCGGTAGCGAGCAGTTGGCGGTTGGCAGTGAAGAGACCGCGTTCAATGATGATTCAGCGGTCGAGACGGAATCGGTAGAGACCGTAAAGGCGATGGCCGTCGGTTCGACAGTACCGCTGGAAACAAAGGTCAAGACAAAACGGCACTGGCGGCCGCGTTCGTTCGCACTGGATTTTGCTCCGGGCGAGGCGGTGTCGGTAACACGCCGGCTCTATCTTTCGGGCGAGAGCGAATATCAGCTTAACGGCAAGACTTGCCGGCTTCGCGACATTACAGATCTATTTGCCGGAACAGGTTTATCCGGCGCTCACTACGCGATCATCGAGCAGGGACGTATCGGCCAGATACTCTCGGCAAAGCCTGCCGACCGCCGAAGCCTGATCGAGGAAGCGGCCGGAATATCGAAGTTTCGTGCCCGCCAGCGTGCCGCCGAGACGCGTTTAGAAACTGCCAAGACCAATCTGGGCCGCATTTACGACATTGTCTCAGAGGTCGAGACGCGTGTGAACTCGCTCCGGCGTCAGGCCGCGAAAACGCGGCGGTTCAAGATACTGCAGGAGGAATTTCGCAGCCTTCTTCGTCAGCTCTACGCCGCCGAGGGACGATATTTGTCGGATCTTTCCGAAGATCTGAAAGTCCGGCTGGTTGCCGCCGGTGAGGCCGAGACGAAACTTCTCGCCGAGGTCACCGCGAAGGAAGAGGCCGCTCGCGAGACCACCCATAAGGCACGTGCGGCGGAAGAAAGCCTCGCCGAGCTGCGTAGGATCCACGCCAACAACGCTCTCGAACGCGACCGTGCCGAGCGCGAGCATATCTATAAGTCGGACCAGATCGTCAGCCTAAACAATCGATGCGAGAGCCTTCGCGGTGAGATCGGTACGAGCACCAAGAGGCTCGAAATGCTCGCCACCGAGATCGAGCGTCTGCGTCAGGATGAGGAGACCGAGAGCAGCGAATTTGCCAAGGCGGACGCCGCACTGCGTGAGTCCGAGGAGGCTCATCGGGCCGAATCCGAAAAGCTCGCGGTCATCGAGGCGTCGCTCGAAACGCTTCGCGGCGAATTGATGCAGCACACGGGAGCCGTCGAACGCTTTGACGAGGTGGCTCGCCAACTCGACAGCCAACTCGAACGTCTTGCCAATAGGGCGATCGGGCTCGAAAAGGAAGGAACGCGGGCCGACGAGACATTCATCGCAAATCAAAAAGCTGCGGAGGAACTCGCCCGCAATCTCGAGGCTGAGGAAGCGAAACTCGCCGGACTGAACAAAGAAAAAGAAGAGCTTTTGTCGGTCACGACCGATGCCCGTAACGTGCTTCGCTCCGCCGAAGCTGAGCTTCAGACGCTGCAGGACGAGTACTCGGCAAAACGTCACCGCCTCGCGACGCTCAGCGAGCTTGAAGAGAGGCGTGCGGTCTACGCTCCGCAGGTCCAAAAACTTTTTGCCGCCGCAAAGGATATCGGCGTAAAGCTCGGCGGCGTTCTCGCCGACCGGCTCAACGTCGCCCGGGAGGCCGAGACCGCGGTCGAGACACTATTTGGCCCGTACCTTGAGGCTGTCGTTGTCGAGTCTCTGTCGGACGCAAAACGAGTGTCCGCATGGCTGACCGCAAACGACATCGGCCGAACGGCGATGATCGTTTTGCCCAAAGGTGACGCCGCATCGGGCGAGACCGCGAGCCGTGACGGCCAGACGATCGCCGACGTCCTTGGCGTTAGCTTGGATGTTGCCGCAGCATTGCGGGAGATCTTTCCACGCGAAATGGCCGCACACCTCGTGCGTGATTTTGACGAGGCGAAATCAGTTTCTGCCGAGACGCTGGTCAATTACGATGGCGACATTTTGCTCGGAGGGCGTCTCCTCGTCGGCGGCAAGCGCAAATCAACGGGCAAAAACGACTCGCTGCTTGCGTTCAAACGCGAACTCAATCAACTCGGCAAGGACTGCAAAAGGCTGGCCGCAGACATCGAAAATGCCTCATCCGCGGTTGAGGCCGCTCGGGGCCTTCTGGTTGAGAACGAGACGAAGATGGTCGACCTTCAATCGTTGATCATCAAGGTCGATCGCGGTATTCACGGCCTTCAGATCCAGGTCCACTCTGCCAGAGAGGAGATCGAGCGGGCCGAGCGCCATCGCAAGGTGGTTGCCGACGAGGCCGGACAGATCCAAAGCGAGATCGCCGAGGTAAGGCAAAAGCGTGAGGATGCGTCAACCGGCAAGCAGGCGGCCGACGCCGCACGTATCGAGGCCGCCGTTGCTCTCGAGCGCATCGCTGCCGAACTCGGAACGGCGCGGGCGCGGACCGAATCGGCGAGTGCGGAGCTTAACCAGAAGCGAATGACCGCCGCAACGTCGGACGAACGCCGACGGTCGGCCGTGTCGGCCCTTCGCCGTGTTGAGAACGAAGCGAAAGAGGTCGAGTCTCGTATCGCATTCCAAACGATGGAACTCGGCGAGGCCGAGGCAAAGATCAGGGAACTTCGCGACGAGATCAACGCTATTACCGATAGGATATCTTCGGCCGGCGACCAGATCGAGAACGAGAATACCGAGATCACCAATGCGATCAATGCCCTTGCGGCGGCTCGGGCATTATCTGACGCGACCAGCGAAGAGCTCGTCGATCTGAACCATCGTGCCGCGATGGCCCGCAACGAGCGAGCCGAGATCGAGATCCGTCAGGCAGAGGCCGTGACCGAGCTTAAGAATACGGTCGAGAATTGCCAGCAGGAGCTGAACGTCCCGCTCGGCGATCTGCTCCGCGATATCGAGCCCGACGAGTCGTTCGTGCTCGAAACGGCGAGACGCGAAGCCGACGACCTGCGGGCACGACTCGAGGGCTTCGGTGCGATCAATATGCTTGCGTTGGAAGAGCTTGGCGAGGCCGAGGAACGGCACCTATTCCTCACGTCGCAGCGTCAGGATATCATTGACAGCATCGCGGCGACGGAAGAGGCTCTTCGCGAGATCAAGCAACGGTCACGCGAGCGATTCCGCAATGCCTTCGAGCAGATAAACGAGAACTTTACGCAGTTTTTCATGGAGCTTTTCGGCGGCGGACGCGGCGAAATGACGCTCATGGAGGCCGAGGACATTCTCGAAGCCGGTATCGAGGTCGTTGCTCAGCCGCCCGGCAAACGCCTCCAGAATATCCAGCTCCTTTCCGGCGGTGAGAAGGCGATGACCGCTATCGCTCTTGTGCTGGCGATATTCAAGTACAGGCCGTCGCCGTTCTGCCTGCTTGACGAGGTCGATGCCCCGCTGGACGACGCGAACGTCGGCCGCTTCGCCGGAAAGATCGCCGAAATGTCTGAAAAGACACAGTTTATCGTCATCACGCACAACAAGCGGACGATGGAGGCCGCCCGTGCCCTTTACGGCGTGACCATGCAGGAGCCGGGCGTTTCAAAGGTCGTTTCGGTCAAGTTCGAATAGCTAGCGTCGCGGCACGCAGACTTCCCGGGAATTCCAACCGTTAAACGTATCAACGCATCCAACTCAGGTCCAGACTGTGAATTCAGGATTTCTGGGTTTTCAGGTAGACTTATCGTTCGATGAAGAAAGGCCTCAGACCGTTATTTATTGTCGTGCTGCTTTCCGCGGTTGGCGTTGCGTCGCAGACCACGGGCGGCAAAGCGAACAAACGCCCGTCGACAAAGCCGAAAGCGGTTACCGCAGCCACTCCGCAGCCGACGCCGGCCGCCGAGCCCGAGGTACCCGCGACAAAGCGTAACGGTAGACCGACGGATGCATCGGCGAATGCCGGGACGAAACAGCAAGATAAGACGATCCCGGTCTACTATTACACATTCACGCGGCCCGGATTCACATATTCACGCATCGCTATCGAACATGACGAGGCAGGCAAGGGCACGATCTCGATGCTCAGGGATACTTTTGACGAGCCAGTTGTCGACCCGATCAGTTTGTCGCTTGTGACGGTGGCAGTGATCAAAGATGCAGCCGCGGCACTCAATTTTCTGCAATCGACCGAGGAATACCAGGTAGCCCGCGACTATTCGCACATGGGTAATATCGAGTTCCGGATGAAAAAGGATGGCCGCGAACGGGCCGTCAAATATAACTGGACCGAGAACAAGCACGCCAAGGTGTTGATGGACGAATATCGACGCATCTCAAATGAATACACTTGGCGCTTTGAGATAGATTCGGCCCGCAAGAATCAGCCGCTGCTTACTCCGGGTCTGATGGACCTGGCAGACTCATACTACAAGCGGGGCGAATTTCCAGATCCGCCGCATATGGTTCCATTCCTCACCGAACTCTCGCTGGACGAGCGCCTGCCGCTGATGGCGCGCAATCGTGCCGCCAAGATGATCAAGGAAATAGAGAAAGCTAAAAAGTAGTTACTTCGGCGAGATCGTTCCGTCATCGGCGATCTTCGGGGCATTTGCCCCGAAGTCCGTTTCCGAGAGGCGGCGGACTACGCGAAGCCCTTCATTAGACGGGTCTAGGAGCGGTCCACCGCGGCCTTCCTGTTTGCCAGAATGGATCTTGCCGCCGGCGAATTTGCCGTCCGCGGCTATCTTAACCTCGAGTGCCATGGTCAAAGCCGTTTCGCCGCGAAGCTGAAACCAGCCGTAAGTACAGAAATTGCCGAGACTGTATGCTATGAGGCGGTCCTTGTAGATCTCTATCCCACGCATCACGTGCGGTCCGTGGCCCAGGACGAGATCGGCTCCGGCGTCGATGACGGTGTGGGTGAAAAGAGGCAAGTTGCCGCGATTTTCGCCTAAGAATATCTCGTTGCGGCTCGGCACATTTTGCGCACCCGTACCCTCGGCCCCGCCGTGAAATGAGACGACGACGAGATCGGCATTCTTACCGGCTTCGGTGACAAGTCGCCGTGCTCCCTCAATGTCGTTGATATTCGGCATCCCATTGTTATGCCCGAAACCGATGAATGCGACTTTCTTGCCACGCGACTCAAGGTAGGTCGTGGTCGCCAGCGGTTCGAGGCTGCCGGCGTATTTGATGCCTTGTTCATCGAGAACCTTTTGCGTGCTCGCTCGTCCGGCGAAGCCAAAGTCACCGGCGTGGTTATTTGCCACGCTCATCACATCAAATCCGGCCTCTTTAAGGTACTTCCCATAGCGTGTCGGAACACGAAACGCAAAACACTGTGTCGATCCGGGCCGGCATTTTGCTGAAATACCGCTGTCAATGATCGGGCCCTCAAGATTGCCGAACGCGATATCCGCGGCCGACAAGATCGGCGTGAA
Organism: uncultured Chloracidobacterium sp.; assembly: GCA_964432145.1. Classification (GTDB taxonomy): domain Bacteria; phylum Acidobacteriota; class Blastocatellia; order Pyrinomonadales; family Pyrinomonadaceae; genus OLB17. Next base: position 647 of record CAYSMU010000046.1, on the reverse strand, counting down.
ATCCTTTAACAGGTCGGCACCGTCGCTCGGCGGCATGCGGCTGTCATTCGGAAAGGGCGATGCCATCATGATGTCGCCGACACCGACAATTGTTATCGGTTCTTGGTTTTTTGGCGTTGCCGCGGGTTGAGCGGCAGTGTTAGCGGGCTCTTCACTCTTAACCGTTTTGGTCTGACACGCGATGAGGACCGAGATCGCCGAAACGATCGAAAGTGCTAAGGCTAAAAATCTTGGAATGATCATAATGGGCAGTTTCAAGTCTATTTGATGCGCGCCGGAACGGTCAGATTACAGTAAATGTTTGCGATCTGTCCAGATTAAAACGACAAAGGCGGCCCGTGAGCCGCCTTTGGGGGAATGTGAATGACCGGTACCGAGCGGTTTTGAGTGCGTTCGGTACCGGTGCGTGTGTGTTTACGGTTCGCGGCGGCGGAGGATCGAGATCGGGTTCGCTCTTGTCCATTCCTGGATGATGTCGAACTCTTCGGGACGCTGTGTGCGTGCCCGTCTCGCCTGTTTCGTCCCTTCGTCCGTCGGGTTCGGCCCTGAGATGCTGATCGTTCCGGCTCTGTATCTCGCCGTGAGTGCATTTGCTCTCGCGTCTGAGATCGTGCCGTCCTCGATCGTAAGTTCCGTCTCGCCCGTCG
>CAYSMU010000045.1:0-12019 GCA_964432145.1 uncultured Chloracidobacterium sp. | reverse complement strand
ATCAATACGGTCGAATTGGATTTCGCGATCTTCAGGATCAGCTTTTTGACCTTGTCCATTTCCGGCGAGACCGAGACGATCTCGGCATCGAGAGTGGTCAATTTTTTCAGAGCCCGCGAGACGGTTTCGAGGAGTTTCTCACTGTCATACGGTTTCTGAAGATACTCGAAAGCTCCAAGCCGCAAAGCATCGACCGCCGAGTCAATCGTTCCGTGAGCCGTCAGCAGGATCACGATTATCGATTTATCGAAATCGGTCAGCGATTTTAACAGGTCGAGGCCGCTCATGCCCGTCATCTTGAGGTCGGTCAGCACGAGGTCGAAGTGCCGGTCGGCGACAAATTTCATCGCCGCTTCGCCGGAACTCGCGGTCGTCACGTCGTAGCCTTCGCCCGAAAGGATCGTTTCAAGTATTTCGCGCTGATTTTTCTCGTCATCGACGACGAGGATGCTCTTTCTTGCCATAAATTCCTGTCAGAACCGCCCGCGTCAGTGGGCGGCAATGAGCGTTGACTATTAAAACGTCAGTTGAAATTGTCCCAGGTTTGAGCCACCTGCTTACGCAGGTGGTTCTGACTTGGGTAATCTTACCGTAAACTTCGTTCCCTCGCCCTCTTTCGATTCGACGGCGATCGTTCCGTGATGGATGTCGATTATCTTGAATACGATCGCAAGGCCTAGTCCTGTGCCAGTCTCCTTTGTCGAAAAATAAGGCTCGAAGATCTTTGGAAGGTTTCCTTCAGAGATCCCGCCGCCCGTATCAGAGATCTCAAACAGCACACATCTACCGTCATCCGATGGCGAGATCTTGACGCAAAGATGTCCGCCGGTTTTCTCCATAGCCTGAACCGCATTGATGAATAGGTTGGAAAAAACAGATCTAAGAAACTCCGGGTCGGCCATTATCTGCGGCACGTCTTCGTGTTCGACAACGCTGATCGTCACGCCTTTATCGGCCGCCTCGGGTTCTACGATCCTGAGCGAGGATTCGATCACGTCGCGCGCCTTCGTCGGTTTGAGAGATGCCTTTGCCGGCCGCGAGTAATTAAGAAAGTCGGAGATCTGCTGATTGATCCGTGCAACCTCGGCCTTGAGCTGAGATGTGAGCTTTTCAAAAGTCTCTTTCTTGGCTTCGTCTTCCGGTGCGAATTTCGACCGCAGATGATCGAGCGTCAGGTTGATATAGTTCAGCGGATTTCGGATCTCATGAGCAATAGCGGAGCCGAGTCTGCCGACAACAGCGCTTTTCTCCGCCTGTTGAAGCTGAGCTTCGAGATCGCGTTTTTTCTCGAGCTCGGCAGCCATTTCATTGAAATTCTGTGCAAGCCGCCCCATTTCGTCATATCGATGGGCGTTTGGCACTCGAACGTGCAGATTACCTTCGGCAAGCTCCCGGGCGGCGTCCGAGAGATCGGCGATCGGACGCGAGAACCGGTAGACCAAAAGCAGAGTGATCAGCGACGAGACCAGGAGCACGGCGAGGGTGTAAACCAACGGCTGGGCCGCGCGCCATGCGGCTTCGTTGCGGTCGCTTTTTAGCAAGACCATGACGTACCAACGTCCTTTGCTCGTTTCTATCGGGATCGCATGTGCCTCGTCCGGTTGGTTCTTACTGTTATCGGTTAGAGGATTAGGGAAATATTTTAGATCGTCCCCAACACGTGCACTTTCCATCAAGGGCGGCAAACCGTCGATATCACTTATCTTCTTGTAAATTATCTCGTCGTTGATCCCGGATGTTGGCAGGTATTCGGGATTGAGGCTGTCGGTCACTTGCCAGTTATTATCGATAATTATTATGTCTTTGATCCGTTCCTTCGTCGCGGCATCAAAGTATGTCTGATCCTTTTCATCGACGAGATCCTGCACACGCTTATCCTGCATCGGGATCGACGTAAATCCCAGCGTAATGCCCGCGACGAGGGCCTGTTCCTGAGCCTCACGCAGCTCATTGTTCTCGTTCTGCGTCAGCAGGTTGAGGTAATACTGCACACCCAACGTTGTCATCAAGAGCAACGCCAGGATCAGCAGCAACCGTCCGCGAAATGTATGTAGAAAGGTCATCGAGCGTTAAGCATGTGTTAAATACCGCTTGCCTCACCGAAGCTTGAATGTTATAGTTTTCCCTAGTTTTTACGCAAACGCCTGAGACGGCTTGAGTTTCTGTTATTCCGGATGTACTGGCCGCCTCAATAAATCTCGTTCACAATCTTTCCGACCCGAGGTAAAGCATGAAGTTGATGTTCCCGAAGATATCTTTTGTCGGCGTGTCTCTGTCGCTTCTGGCGCTGGTTTTCGCATTTAGCGGCACGTCATCGGCTCAATCGAAAAAAGGAGCTCCGGCGAAAAAGCCCGTTGCTAAGAAGAGCGAGAAGAGCGCAAAGGATGCCAGGAAAGATCGAGGCAAGCCAACCGCAAAAAACTCGAAAGACTCGAAATCAAAGAAGCCCGACAAGCAGATCACGGCCAGGAACGTAAAAAACTCGAAGAACAAGGTCGCGGACTCGAAGAGTAAGAACGACAAAAACTCTAAAAAGGAGTCAAAGAAAGAGGCCGCCGAACGCAAGCGAAAGGAGGCTGAACGCCGTGCCGCTATCCTTGCCGAGCAGCGCCGCCGAGAACAGGCCCGCCGCGAAGCGATCGCCCGGGCCATTGCTTTCCAACGCGGACTCCGTACGGAGACGGTCGCAAATATTGCGAAGGATAATACTGACGGGGAAGACCTTGCTGTTCGATCGGCAGCTATCAATGCCCTGGGCGACAAGGCCGGCTCGGTAGTCGTGATGGAAGCTCAGACCGGCAAGGTCCTGACTATCGTCAATCAGGAGTGGGCGGTACGCAGCGGGATCAAGCCGTGTTCGACGATCAAGTTGGTGACCGGCGTCGCCGGACTCAACGAAAAGGCCATTGATAAAAAGGATGGTGCACTCACGACCAGCACCCATCAAATGGGTCTTGATGATGCCCTGGCTTTCTCCAAGAATCCGTATTTTCAATATGCCGGCTCGGCATTCGGCAATCAGAAATTGATCGAGTACGCCAAGAAACTTGGTTTGGGTGAGCCGACCGGGCTGAATACCGAGGGAGAGTACGCGGGGAAACTTCCGTACAACAACAGCAATCCGCGTATCTATTCCCATGGCGACGATTTTGAGGTTACCGGTATACAACTTGCGGTAATGGTCTCCGCGATCGCCAACGGAGGGCACCGCGTGCTTCCTCGGGTGCCGCGTAACGATATCGAGAAGGCGAGATTCCAGCCGTTCTATAAGGCGAACGTGGATGTTCCGCGTGAGAGTCTTCGCCGCGTGATCCCCGGTATGATGGGCGCCGCTGAGTACGGGACGGCTCGCCGCGGCATGGATCAAAATCTTGGCGTGGCCGGCAAGACCGGGTCGTGCACAAGCAAAGGAACGTGGGTCGGCCTTTTTGCGTCGGTCGCCCCGATAGAACAGCCAAAATATGCCGTAGTCGTCATCACCCGAGGTCAGAGTGAACGCGGCCGGGCCGCAGCAGCTGTGGCAGCTCAGATCTATAAATCGCTGGCCCCGACCATCGCTCGGACGGATCGCAATCTTGCTCAAACTGAATTCAAACTGCAACCGAGGAATCCTGCCGCGATCAACAGCAATAGTGTGGCAGCAGGTGATGACGAGGATGACGACATCGATGCCTTGGAGAGCGGTGATGCCTCGGCGGAATCGAACGGTGTGGTACTCGTTCCCACGGTGCCACGCGACGCAAACGTCCAGTCACCCGCGGCAAAAAAGATGGTCACGAAGACAGGAAGCTCAAAACCAGTATTCCCGCCGGTGGTCATTACCTATGATAAGGATGGTAAGGAGATCAAGCAGGCGCCGCGCAAACCAGAGTAATTTGGCAATATTTTTCGGGAAAAATGGAGACATCTGGCGTGTACCTCAGAAGGTTACGCAGGATGTCTTTTTTCTTAATTTATAAGGGGTTTCGCTTGACACAACGGCAGCCGTTAACAGATTATTTAGCTTTTCAAAAGATTTCTTTTGATCGGAGCGACTGTTCAAGATCGATAAATTGATCGTGCAAAGAATAGCAACTTTTCCGAAAAGCCAGACATCTGATTTTTGCGCGAAACCGGGGAGCCGGACATACGGCGAAGCGGCTAGTAAGTAAGAGATTTGGTTAGGGTTCACCCGGAGGATGGAATACATGAAAACGATTTTTAGATATGCAAACCTCGGCCTGTTAATGGCTTTGGTATTGGCGTTGGGAGCTGTGGCGGCTTCGGCACAAAACCCGTGTGAAGATGCTGACGGCATCACAAAGCTTGGGGATTCAGTACGCGAAAAGTACGCAATAAAAACTGTCGATGGGCGTAAGGCATTTCTTGACGTCGCAAAGCAATTTTCCGAGAAATATGCCGCTTGCGAACCCGGCAAGGAACTGGGCGATTGGCTCAAGACGATGATCCCGCGTGTTGAGAAATTGCTCGCCGACCAGATCATCGCTGAAGAAAAGGCAAGATTGACCGCTCGTTTCGACGGGGCAATGAAAGCAAAGAACTGGGACGAGGTTTATGCCTCCGGTAAAGAGATCCTCAATAAATACCCTGACGATTTCCGTGCGGTCGAACTCGTACTCGGATCGATCGGATACGATGAGCTGCTCGATCGTCAGAACGGAAAGTACAGCGATGAGACCCTTCGTTTCGCCAAGCAGTCTTTGGCTGATCTCGAGGCGGGCAAGGAATTTAAGCCTGGGTTTGGCGTCGCACCGTTTTCCTACAAGAGTAAAGACGACGCGATCGCATGGATGAATTTGACGATAGGTTCGATCTACCAGATCGGCCTCAAGAACAAGTCGGCCGCGCTGCCTTATCTTTATAAGGCAACGCTCGCACCGGCATCGTCGGACGTTTCGACGAATCCTAACCCTTACGAGTTCATCGGCAGCTTTTATTTTGACGAGTTAAATAAGCTTGTCGAACAGATCCAGAACAAGGCAAAGGATCAAAAGGATACCGACACACCTGAGGTTGCCCAACAGAAGGTCGATGAGATCAAGAAGCTTGTAGCGATGTCGAACGGAACGGCCGAGCGAGCTATGGATGCTTTCTCAAGAGCGTTTACTCTTGGCAAGAATGCAGCATATAAGGCGAAAATGAAGAAGAATGTGCAGGATGCATACAAGCTTCGTTTCGCTAAGGAAGAAGGGGTCGAAGCCTGGATAACGTCGGCGGTGACAAAGCCCTTCCCAAATCCGTCCACTCCGATCCAGCCGATCACCGATCCTGAACCGGTTAAGACGGACGCAACGTCCACCGGCACCGGAGCGACAGCTACCACGGGAACAGATGCGACTACACCGACTGCAAGTGGTTCTGGAGCGGCGGTCAAGCCAGTTGCGACGCCGGTTAAGCCCGCGGCTGCCCCGGCGACCACACCGGTAAAGAATACGGCCAAGCCGGCGAAGCCTCAGTCCTCGGTCAAAAAGGCTGTAGCGAAAAAAGCAGCGTAAAAACGCCAGCATTATCTAAAGATCGTTCGGACGCTCATCATTTGGGCGTCCGACTTTCATTTTAGCTCCAATCTTCATAAAATTAGCCACGATGACGCTGAGGCTTGCTAAGCTCGAAAATCTGATCGGTCATAGATTTCAGGACCTAAAGCTCTTGGAACGAGCCGTTACCCATCGTTCGTGGGCATATGAGAATCTGCCGGGTGAATCCGAAGAGAGAGTCCGCGACGCTGAGAACGAATCGATGGAGTTTATCGGAGATTCAGTGCTTGGCCTGGCGATCGCGGAGCAGTTGTATATGGCCCATCCGAAAAATACCGAGGGCGATCTCACTCTAATGAAGCACCATCTCGTGAGCACATCGACCCTTGCCCGAATTGCTGAGGCAATGGAAATCGGTGAATTTGTACGCGTTGGCCGCGGTGAGGAAAAGACGGGCGGCCGTAAGAAACAGGCCCTCCTGGCCAATACGCTCGAGGCGATCATTGCCGCCGTCTTCCTCGACGCAGGATATATTGCGGCCCGGGCATTTGTGGGCCGGATCTTTGCAAAAGAACTTAAGTCCGCGACGCCCCGCGGCTCGCTCGATCACAAGACAATGCTGCAGGAGCTGCTGCAGGCTGAAAAACTGGCGGCGCCAAGCTACAATGTATTAAAGACTGACGGGCCGCCGCACGCCAGGACGTTTTGGGTCGAGGCCACGTGGGCAACGGGAAAAGCCAGAGGTCATGGAAACTCGATCAAAGCCGCAGAAATGATGGCGGCCGAGGAGGCCATTCAGTCGTTAGGCATGCCCAATAAAGGCGACGCGAAACCGTGACCGTTAGCTGGACGGATCAACTGTCGATATTATGAGTGACGAAGAAAAACTACCTGACGCCCCGATCGTGCGATCCGCGGGGCCGCCAAAATCTACGATCCGTGAGTATTTTGAGTCGTTTGTCGTTACGCTGATCATGGCGATCTTCGGCATGACATTCATTTTACAGGCCGTAACCGTGCCGACCGGGTCGATGCAAAATACTATTCTGGTCGGCGATTATTTGCTGGTTAACAAGTTCATCTTCACTCCCGGTGGCGGCAGCCTGTCGTTCCTTCCGCAACGTGAGATCGAGCGTGGTGACATTATCGTCTTTAAGTACCCCGGAAATAAGGTTCATCCCGAAATGGACAGCAGCAGGCGTCCGCCGATTATCCCTTATCAGATAAATTACGTAAAGCGTGTGATCGCGTTGCCGGGCGAGAAGGTCGAGTTTCGTGACAATCAGGTTTTTGTCAATGATCAACTTCTGCCTGAGCATAGAATAATTGGTGATGCGGACGATGCGATCTCGGCCCTTGAAACTCAGGAATTTGAGGAACGCCGCGATGGCGAGAAGTGGAACGTCTATTACGAGAAGGAGACTATGGACGCCGTGAAGGCGGGCCAGAAGATGACACGCCGTGGCTATGAGTTCGGTGTTGCGGGCAAGACAATGATCGTCCCGGAGAACAGTTTCTTTGTCATGGGCGACAGCCGGGATAACAGCGAAGACAGCCGTTATTGGGGATTTGTCCCGCGTGGCCTGATCATCGGGCGTGCAATGTTCGTCTATTGGTCCTGCGATCGCGGAGCGTCAAACGGTGACATGTTTGGCTGTATTACCCATCCAAGGCTAAATCGTATAGGGAAATTCGTTAAATAGGACTAAGTTCAATAGGTTCAGGCGGCGGTCTATGACCGCCGTTTTCATAAATGAAGATCAATTATAGTATCGAAGCCGCCGAAGCGATCGCGAAAGACGCCCCTATAGTTGCTCTCGAATCGACCGTCATCGCTCACGGTCTGCCATATCCCCAAAATATCGAAACTGCTTTGGCATGCGAATCCGCGGTCCGTGAAGGAGGCGCGATTCCGGCCACGATCGCCATGTTTGGCGGTGAATTTTTTGTTGGTTTGGATATTGAACAGTTGGAACGCCTGGCTGCCGCGGGCGGGATCCGGAAGATCTCGCGGCGGGACCTGCCGATAGCTATCGCTAACAAACTCGATTGTGCGACCACGGCTGCCACGACTTCATGGATCGCTCACCGGGCCGGGATCAAGGTCTTTGCGACGGGCGGGATCGGCGGCGTGCATCGCGGCTTCGAGGCGGACGTTTCGGCTGATCTTCCTGAATTGGCACTGACGCCGATAACGGTTGTATGCTCCGGCGCGAAGATCGTTTTGGACCTCCCTCGTACGCGCGAGTGGCTCGAGACCCATGGCGTTACGATACTCGGGTGGCAATGCGATGAACTGCCCGCCTTTTACAGCCGGTCAAGCGGCCTCGACGTTGATGCGCGCATTGCGGACGCTGCCGCAGCCGCCAGGATGATCCGTGCCCGTGACGATCTAAGCTTGAACAACTCGATACTCGTGACTGTGCCGGTTCCCGCCGAGTTTGAGATCAAGTTGCCCGAGATCGAGCAGATCCTCGCCCAAGCCCTCGCCCGTGCCGACGCCGAAAAGGTCACCGGCAAAGCAATCACCCCGTTCCTGCTATCGCAGATGTCTGAGATAAGTGAGGGGCGGACATTGGCGGCAAACATCGCACTGCTTAAGAACAACGCACACGTGGGAGCAGCGATCGCGAGAGAGCTCGCAGCTAAAGCGTCGTGGATTCACCCGATCGCAACATAGACTATTTCGTAGATGTCGCGGCCATTTTTTCCTTAAGCGAATCCAAACGCTTTTGGGCCTCGACTGCTTCATCGGTATTTGGGAATTTGTCGATGATCTCTTTCCACCGGGCTCCATCGTAGTGAAACTGACGCGTTGCTGGATTAAACAGAAAAATAACGCCGAGCTTACGGTACCGGTCGAGCATATTGAAATTGAGATAATAGCTATGGAGCGGCGCTCGCGACGCGGCCATCTCCATCCGGTTGAGTCGTGATGCAGCATCCCTCGATAGTCTCGCGGCAGTCTGCTCGAGCACGTCGCCGAAATTTAACAGCAGAGCGGCGCGAACTTTTGACTCCGGATAGAGGTCGAAGAAATATGTTGCGATCTCGATCTTATCGAATCCATCCGCTGCCTGTGTAAGCTCGGCCAGGCGGAGCTCGTCGCCTGCCCGGAACTTCCCGAAAACCGCCTCAGCCTGTACCCAGCCAAAGTTCTTTGGGGGCACCGTGACTTTAAAGAAACGAACGCCATCAGCTGTTGATACGCCCAGTATCTGGACTTTTCGACCACGCTGCATTCGATGGACCGACTCGGAGAATAGACTTGGAGATTTCCGAAGGATCGAGAGTGTTTCATCGATCACGATCGCTGTTTGACCGATCTCCGGCGACCTTGCCGCCGGCGGTGCCGCTTTCCCAGTCGTACTTGAGCGTTTTGACTGCGCGTTGATCTGGCCACTGATGAGTAGGGGAGCGATGACGAGTGTTGCAATTAAAGGGAGTTTCATAAAGTTCCCTTGGCCGGTACACTAACCGGTCTTAGTTCGTTTCAATCTTTCCGCGATACCCGCATGGTGAAAGTGGCATATCGCGATCGCAAGAGCGTCGGCGGCGTCATGAGGCGTCGGAACGGCCTTCATTCCTAAAAGGATGCGGACCATTTCCTGGACCTGATGCTTTTCAGCGTTGCCGTAACCGACGACCGTTTGCTTTATGAGCCGCGGGGCATATTCCGCGATCTCGAGGCCACGTTGCTCGGCTAGGAGCAGCATAAGGCCGCGAACCTGGCCAAGCTTTAACGCGACGCCGACATTTACGGCGTAAAACGTGTCCTCTACCGACAGTACATCAGGCGAATGGGTTGCCATCACCTCGGCAACACCTTCGTACATATTCAACAACCGCTTCGAAAACTGCTGTTTGGTGTTGGACCTGACCGTGCCGAAATCGACGAGCACGTATTTCGAACCGACTCCGTCAACCACGCCCCAACCGAGCGTTTCGCTGCCGGGATCGATTCCTAAAACGCGCATTAAATTACCAATTCGCTAAAGCTGAGATAAGACAAGATACTCCAGAAAATCGTCTAAAAGCAAGCAGTCAAAAAGACATTACTATGCGACGGGGCCCAAAACATAACTAGCCCCAAACGGTACTTTTAGCCATCGACATTCGCGTGATTGCCCGGGCCTCAAGAGCTGATCCGTCATTACCGCCTATTTGAATATTCTTCCCGTTATTCTTATCATCAGATTCTGTGTCTGCGATGGATACTCAGCCCCGAGATCCCAGCGTAAAGGAATCGGTTTGCTCGCTGCTTGCCGGTGCGATCGATTATGCCGGCCTGTTCCCGCCGTCAGCCGTTTCGATGTCAGAGGCGGTGTTGAATTATGCAACATATCGCAACAGCAACTATGCGTGGATGCTCGGCCGATTTGTCGTGACGTCGGCGAGGCTGGGCGAGTTTATCGAGGCTGCACGTGATTTTATCTCACGCGATGGTGGTGACCCGTGGCGTCTGAGTGTAGTGATCGGGTCAGATATTACACCCTCGATCAACCAGATAAAGGACTTCAACGCAAAATATGGCCCGGGAGTCGTCTGTGATGTGGTCGAGGTCAAAGCAGACGGAATGGGAGCGGTAGAAAATACCGTAATGTCCCTGCCCGAGAATGCGGCCGCATATTTCGAACTTGCGCTCGATGTCGATCTGGGCTACATGGTGGGCAATATCGCGCTCAACGGACAGCGTGCCAAGATCCGCACCGGCGGTGTGACCCCGGAAGCGTTTCCAAGCACGCCGCAGGTAATTAGATTTGTAAGAGCCTGTCTCGCGGCAAATGTGCCCTTTAAGGCGACTGCCGGCCTTCATCATCCGATACGGTGCTTTCGTCCGCTCACCTACGAGGCCGATTCGGTCAAGGGAACCATGCACGGATTTCTCAACCTTTTTCTGATGACCGGGTTCGCCCGCGAAGGCTATCGGCCGACCCTGCTCGAAGACGTGATGGAAGAGGAGTTTGACGAGGTGTTTCGATTTGACGGCCAATCCATTACCTGGCGTGAAGACCATACGCTCAACCTCTGGCAGATAGACGCCCTGCGTAAAAAAGGGATCCAGTCCTTCGGGTCATGCTCGTTCGACGAACCCGTCGCCGATCTGCAAAAGCTGGGAATTTTATAAGAGATCTGCCCGCGAAACACGCTAAACATACGAAATATAGAAGACAGGATTTAAGCCGCATTTATAACTGAGTCCGCGTAAATATGGGATAATGGCCTTAAATGCCTTTCTCATTTCGCGTTCATTCGCGTAGTTCGCGGGCAAATGATTTTATGACTTACGAAATTAACGAAACACACGACCCGAGCCTCAAAAGCTGGGTCGAATCCGCCAACGACCCGAATACGGATTTTCCGATACAGAATTTGCCGTTTTGCGAATTTGATCATCCGCGACTGAAGTATCCGGTCTTAGGAGTCCTAATCGGTGAGTATATTCTTGATTTGGAAAGTTGTAATCTCGCAGATTTCTTCTACGGTGTTGACGAACCTGGACTCGACCTTGTCGCGGGAAACCTCGATTCACTACTTGGTTTAATGGTGAAGCCCCGAGAGTATATTGAATCAATACGATGGCACATCTCCTTTCTTTTGCGAGACATTGTGGACAAAGAGATTCAGTCGATTGTGAAACGGCACCTCTATCTACGATCTGAAGTCACTCCTAAAATACCTTACGGCCTTATCGGCGACTACACCGACTTCTACTGCTCGATCTATCATGCGACGAATGTGGGGTCAATGTTTCGGCCGGACAATCCTTTGCTGCCGAATTACAAATATGTGCCGATCGGGTATCACGGGCGGGCTTCGTCGATCGTGATCTCGGGGACGGACATCAAGCGGCCAAAGGGTCAGAACCGGAGCGACGCGGAGGCTCCTCCGGTGTTTATTCCGTGCAAGAGTCTCGATTACGAGATGGAGGTCGGATTCTTCGTGGGGCAGGGCAATCCACTGGGCACGTCGATCACGATCGGCGAGGCGGAGCAGCATATCTTCGGCCTCTGTCTCGTCAACGACTGGTCCGCCCGCGACATTCAGGCTTGGGAATACCAGCCGCTCGGGCCGTTTCTGGCAAAGAACTTCGCGACGACGATCTCGCCATTCGTGGTCACGATGGAGGCTCTCGCGCCGTTTCGCACTCCCAGTTTCGAACGCGAACCGGGCGATCCCGCACCGCTTCCGTATCTCGCAGACGAGCAGAACGGAAAATTCGGCGGCATCGACATCAATCTTGAGGTCTTTATCCAGACTGAAAAGATGCGCGATGAAAAGATCGAGCCGCACATGCTCTCGCGTTCGAATATGAAGGACCTTTACTGGACGATCGGCCAGATGCTCACGCACCACGCGTCGAACGGCTGTAACCTGCAAACCGGCGACCTCATCGCGACCGGCACGATCTCGGGCAAGGAAAAATCGGAACGCGGCTCGATGCTCGAACTCTCTTGGCGAGGCACCGAACCCATTGAACTCCCGTCCGGTGAAACCCGCCGCTTTCTCGAGGACGGTGACGAGATCATCATGAAAGGCTA
>CAYSMU010000044.1:0-12153 GCA_964432145.1 uncultured Chloracidobacterium sp. | reverse complement strand
ATGAGGTATTTTTCTCAGTGCTCTCGTTAACCTCTTCGGTATCACAAGGGGCGCGAATGTATGGTAAGACCTTTTCTTAGTCATCTCGGTGAACTCAGTGCCAAAGCAAACTTATGTTATTAGAAGTAAAAGACTTACATGCCGGTATCGATGGCAAAGAAATATTAAAGGGCTTGAATCTACAGGTCCGTAAAGGCGAGGTTCATGCCATCATGGGGCCGAACGGCTCGGGCAAATCGACTTTGTCGAAGGTCCTGGCCGGACACCCTACATACGAGGTGATCTCGGGCGAAGTCTTGTTCGAAGGGAAGAACCTGCTTGAACTTGAACCCGACGAACGTGCCCGCGAAGGCGTGTTTATGGCGTTCCAATACCCGGTCGAGATACCGGGCGTTTCGAATTCGCAGTTTCTACGGCTCGCCTACAACGAGAAAATGAAGCACATTGGCGAAGAAGAGCTCGACCCGCTCGAATTTAACGACTATCTGAAAGAGAAAGCAAAGATCGTCGAGATGAGCAGCGAATTCTTTAAGCGTTCGGTCAACGAAGGCTTCTCGGGCGGCGAGAAAAAGCGGAACGAGATACTGCAGATGGCTGTTCTGCAGCCGAAGCTCGCCGTGCTCGACGAGACCGATTCGGGCCTCGACATCGACGCCCTGCGCATCGTGGCCGAGGGCGTGAACACGCTCCGCAGTCCGGACAACGCGATCATTCTCGTCACGCACTATCAGCGGCTGTTGAACTTCATCGTGCCCGATGTCGTCCACGTTTTAGCGAACGGCCGCATAGTTAAAGAAGGCGGTAAGGAACTGGCTCTTGAACTTGAAGAGAAAGGCTACGACTGGGTCAAGGGAGCGGCGGTTTAGAGTTCGATCACCGGGATGGCCGAAGAAAAGAAGACAAGCAACGCAGGATTCGCCATTGCGATCTGGGCAGCGATCTTGGTGACGGTATTCGTCGCCTTTCGCAGCACAGATCTCCTGCGTCTGCCGTCTCTGCTTGGCAATCTAGGCGGCGGGCCGCTATTTGGCAACACGATAGTCGATTCGGCATACGGTATTTGCGCGGCTGTCTTTGTATTCGTGGCATGGCTCGGGCTTGGTTCTGTCCTAGATAGCTTGCTGGATAGAGGTAAGGAGAACGATCCGTCCGAAGCTCTGTTCGTGGCACGTTCGGCAGCGATCGGATCTGCAATTTGGTCGATAGTTTGGTTCGCTTTAGGAATGGTCGGTTTGTACTCATCGACGGCGGCCATAGTTGCTACTTTGCTGGGCCTTTTTCTAGCTTTGTTCGGAGTCTTCTACTATGTTGAAATTCCGGCCCGGCTTGAAAAACGACCGTCGAATTTCTCCCTCATTCTGTTCGTCTTGATCACAATTCTTACTGGCCTTACCGGTATCGCGAGTCTTGCCCCGCCAATCGCAAAAGACTCACTTCTTTATCATTTTGCGCTTCCCAGAGGTTTTGTTGCTCAGCATAGCAATGCTTTTGTTGATGGCAACATCGCCAGCTATCTTGCTCTCGGAACGGAGATGCACGTTGTCTGGGCTCGTCTGCTGGGTGGCATCTTCAACGAGCGAGCGGCCGAGGCTGCGGGCGGTGTGGTCGTGTTCTTGTTCTTTCCGCTGCTGCTTGTCGCGATATATGGCTGGGCACGTGAGGTAGGCATTTCGAGACGGTGGTCGTTGGTTGCGACGTTGACAGTTGCGTCGGTGCCGACGGCATTTCATGTGGCATCGAGTGGGTATGTCGATCTGGCTTTGGCTTTGTTTATTACGTTGGCGATCCGCTCGCTTTGTAGATGGTGGAAGGCTCAGGATACGCAGTCGATCATTTTGATCGCGATATTTCTCGGGGCGGCGTTGTCGATCAAGTTGACGACGGTGTTTGCGATCGCGGCCTTTGCATTGATCGTGTTGCTGCGTGCTCGCGGGGGTGAGACAGTCGCTATCACTCCCGGTTCTGACAATGCGGGCAATCCGGTCGCTGAGGCTCCCGGTACAGACACGGCTCCAGGTGTACTAAGGCCCGGGCGTATTGTTCTGAGCGGATTTGCCGCCCTGTTGCTCGCGGGCGTATTTGCTTCGCCGTGGTATGTGCGGAATTGGGTGGCGACCGGGTCGCCGGTGTTTCCGTTTTACATGAGCATCTGGAAGGGTGCGGCTGAGGGGTGGGATGTTGAGCGGTCGAATTTGTTTCAGGAGATGAATTCGCAATACGGCGGTGCGGCGGCGAATCCGGTCAACTATTTGACTGCTCCGCTTCGCGTTTCGCTTGCTGCCCAGCCTGAAGATCCGCCTTTGTACGACGGCGTGCTCGGGCCGATGTTTTTGATCGTATTGCCGCTGCTGATCTGGGCATTTTGGAAACGCGAGGTCGCCGTCGAGGCAAAGATCGCGGCGGGCGTCGCGGGCGTGATGTTTCTGTTCTGGATGTTCTCAAGCGCGCAGTTGCGCTATCTGCTGCCAATCGTTCCGGCCTTGGCGGTCGCAATCGCGGCATCGGTGGAATCGCTTTCAGGACCGCGAGATGCCTTGAACAAGGCCGCCAAGTTCTCCTTGGCTGGAGCGTCGATCGTCTGCATCGCGACCTCGTTTGCATGGTTCTGCCAGAAAGCGCCTCTTCGCGTCGTGCTCGGCGGTGAGACGCGTGACCAATATCTGACCCGGAATCTCGACTATTATCCGTTCTACCAGGCGATCAATAGCGACACGCCGGTGGACGCCAAGGTGTGGCTCATCAACATGCGGCGTGACACTTATTACATCGAACGGCCGGTTTTCTCAGATTATCTGTTCGAAGACTGGACTTTGAGAAAAATGGTCTGGGAATCGCGAAGCTCGCAGGAACTCCGCGCAAAAGCAGCCGCGATGGGCATCAAATATGTACTGACGCGGCACGATTTTTTGTTCGATTACAGCAAATCGACTCTGGTCGACGACAAAAAGCCGAGGCCCGAAAACGAAGCGAAATTAAAGATCGCAAAGGAATTCATCCTCGACCCGGCGAATACGGTCAAGGCCGACAGCAAGTTTAGTTTAATAAAGGTATTTAGCGAATAATGACTTCAACAACAGCCGCTACTCAAACACAGTTTGCGGAACAATTCAGTAAGTTCATCCACGGCGAGACAAATGAGGCCGTCAAATTGTTACGCGAGCAGGCGTTTGCCTACTTTTCCGAGGTAGGCTTTCCAACGCCCAAGAATGAGGACTGGAAATACACAAACGTCTCCGGCCTCGAAAAGCAGGCCTGGGCCACACATCCGTTGCTTTTGCAGCCTGGATTTGGGCCGTATGAAGAAGTGACTACAGCTTTCGATTTTCGCCGAAACGGGTTCACCGCTCTTAACTTTGCATTCGCCTTTTTCTCAGCTGGTGGCTTTCCAAAAGGGATGAGTTTCACGGAACCGAGCACGGGGAGTTACGCTGCCCCTGGCGGAACAATGGTTGCACCGCACGTCGTGCACGTCGTCGGGGAAAGCAGTACAGGTACGATCTTAGAATCGTACGCTTCGCCCGAAAATGGATTTATAAATGCTGTAACAAGGGTCATTGTCGGCGACAACGCAGATGTCACTCATTACCGTATCCAAAAGGATTCGCCTGATGCCTATCACTACGGCTTTACGGAAGTCATCCTGGGACGTAACAGTCGATACAATTCTACCAACATCAATCTCGGCGGGCGTCTGTCGCGGCATGATATCGAAGTAAAGTTCACCGCAGAAGGCGGCGAGGCTTGGGTTGACGGGCTGTATATGCTCAACGGTGAACAGCACAGCGACACGCACTCGATAATCGATCACACGGTGCCAAATTGTAAGTCGCATCAGAATTACAAGGGCGTGCTGAACGACAATTCGCGAGGCGTCTTCAACGGCAAGGTCTTCGTCCGCGAAAACGCTCACGGTACCGATGCACAGCAGTCGAACAAGAACCTTCTGCTCTCGAACGACGCCCGCGTCGATACCAAGCCGCAGCTTGAAATATTCAACGACGACGTAAAATGCGCCCACGGAGCTACCGTCGGCCAACTCGAGGAAGAAGAGTTGTTCTATCTATTGACCCGCGGACTACCCGAGGTGTTGGCAAAAAATCTCCTGACTTATGGCTTTGCCGAGGAGATCATTAATAAGATCAAGATCGAGTCGATAAAGAAGGATCTGGATGCGGCGGTGTTGAATAGGTTAGGGGCGGAAATCTAGCCACAAAGGACACAGAGGGCACGGAATCGTGTTTTCTTGTCCCCGTGTCCTCTGTGATCGCCGTGGCAAATAAAATGAAAGCTGTACAAGAAATGACCAATTGGGACGTTGAAAAAATTAGAAAAGATTTTCCGGTGCTTTCGCAGACAGTGAACGGCAAGCCGCTCGTTTATCTCGACAACGGCGCTTCATCACAGGTGCCGCAATCCGTCATCGACCGCACCTCAAAATATCTCGCCGAGGAACACTCGAATATCCATCGCGGCGTGCACTATCTGTCGCAAAATGCGACGACCGCATACGAAGCTGCTCGCGAGAAGGTGAAGCGATTTATCAACGCTCCTGACGTTAAAGAGTGTATCTTTGTCCGCGGCACGACCGAGGGCATCAATCTGATCGCTCATTCCTACGGCAAGGCTTTCATCAACGAGGGCGACGAGATACTCGTTAGCCAGATGGAGCACCACTCGAACATCATCCCGTGGCAGGTTGCCGCCGAAGAACGCGGTGCGACGATCCGCGTCATCCCGATGAACGAACGCGGCGAGCTGATCATCGATGAATATGAAAGCATGCTGAATGAACGGACCCGCATCGTCGCCGTTACACATGTCTCGAACAGTCTGGGCACGGTAAATCCGGTCAAGGAAATGATCGCGACGGCTCATAAATACGGTGTCCCGGTCTGTGTCGACGCCGCTCAGAGCGTGCCGCACTTCCCGGTAGATGTGCAGGACCTCGATGCGGATTTCTTTGTTTTCTCGGGCCACAAGATGTTTGCACCGACCGGCAGCGGCGTGGTTTACGGCAAGCGAAAATGGCTCGACCAGATGCCGCCGTATCAGACCGGCGGCGGAATGATCCGCACGGTTAGCTTTGAAAAGACAACGTACGCTCCGATCCCGGAGAAATTCGAGGCCGGCACTCCGGCCATCGCCGCAGGCATCGGACTCGGAGCCGCGATCGACTATATAAACGCGATCGATTTCGAGGTCGCCGCGGCTTACGAGCATGAGCTGCTCGAATACGCTACGCAGCGCTTGTCCGATATTCCTGAAGTTAAGATAATCGGCACCGCCGCAAACAAGGCCAGCGTCCTTTCATTCACCATCGAGGGCATTCATCCGCACGATATCGGCACGATACTCGATCAGCAGGGCATCGCCGTCCGGGCAGGACACCATTGTGCTCAGCCGGTGATGCAGTTCTTCGATGTGCCGGCAACAGCGAGGGCAAGCTTTGCTTTTTACAACACATGTGAGGAAGTGGACAAACTGGCCGACGCGGTGCAGAAGGTTATTGAGGTTTTTGGTTGAAGCAGCTTTTATACATTTTATTCGCGGTGGTTCTTGTATTGGTGGTGCCGAGTGCATCCAAAGGCCAGTTGGTTTCTGAAGAATTTTGCAAGAAGGTCGAAGACTTGGTTGCAACGCCCCTTAAGCCAGATCACTGGTATCACAATATTGCGTTCAACGATGAATGTTCCCTTGAGTTTGACATCGATCATAAGGCGGGTATCGGCTTAAAATTTAGCTTAGAAAGATTCGTTAACGAAAAGGAGGCTCGGAAATCTTTTAAGTCGGATAAGATTACCTTCGATTCCAATGATAAACTTCACGAAATCCTGTTAGGCAAGAAGAAGCCAAAACCGTTTTACCCAATCCAAGATTTTTGGGACGAGGCGCTCTTTTATGACCTTGATGGTCCAATTATGCTTAGAAAAGGCAAATCCATCCTGATGATGTTTTGTGACCAGAGGAACTTGTGCGTGGCGTTAGAAGAGAAACTAAGGAAAACGCCGACTCTTTTTGAATTTTAAGTATGTCAGAACTAAGCGATCTATATTAGGAAGCAGTTTTGGAGCACAACAAGAATCTGCGGAATTTTCGTGAGATCTCGGTTGCCGACCAGTATTCTCGCGAATGGTTAAGATCAAGTATTACCGTGGGTTGATCGACGCTACGGCAATACCTGTTGTGAGAAGTATCACATCATTTGGTCAAGGTTTAGCATATTCTTAGCACATGTATTCAGATCTTTACATCGCCCAGCACGCTAAGCTTCGTCCCGTCACCGAGGTCGCCGAACAGCTCGGCCTCGGTCCTGACGATATCGACCTTTACGGCAGCCCGTATATCGCCAAGGTACGGCTCGATGTCATTGAGAAATTCAAAGACCGGCCGAACGCGAAATACATCGATGTCTCTGCGATCACACCGACGCCGCTCGGCGAGGGAAAGTCGACCACTTTGATCGGCCTCGGCGAGGCCATGAAGCACCTCGGTAAAAGATCGGTCGTTTCCTTAAGGCAACCGTCGCAGGGCCCGACCTTCGGCATCAAGGGCGGTGCGGCCGGCGGTGGATACTCGCAGGTCGTCCCGATGGAGACCTTCAACCTTAACCTGACCGGCGACATACACGCTGTGACCGCGGCAAACAATCTGCTTGCCGCGATGATCGACAACAAATTGCTTCGCGGCAATCCGCTGAATATCAATCCGCACAGCATCACCTGGAAACGCGTCGTCGATACCAACGACCGTGCTCTTCGCAAGATCATCGTCGGCCTCGGCGGGCGGATGGAAGGCGGCATCCCGCGTGAGACCGGCTTCGATATCACCGTCGCGTCCGAGGTAATGGCGATACTCGCGCTCACGACATCGCTGCAGGATATGCGTAAGCGATTCGGCCGCATCGTCATCGGCCTAACGCATGACAAAAAACCGGTGACCGCCGAGGAGATCGGTGCAGCCGGCGCGATGACCGTGCTTATGCGCGACGCCATTCGCCCAACGATCATGCAGACGCTCGAGAACACGCCTGCGCTTGTCCACGCCGGGCCGTTTGCTAACGTAGCACACGGCAACAGCAGTATCCTGGCCGACCTGATCGGTATCAAGACAGCCGATTACCTGTTTACCGAGTCCGGCTTCGGCGCTGATATCGGTGCTGAGAAGTTCTTCAACATTAAATGCCGATACAGCGGCCTCAAGCCCGATGCCTGCGTGATAGTTGCGACCATCCGCGCGTTGAAATCACACAGCGGCAAATACAAGATCGTCGCAGGCAAGCCCTTGCCGCCGGAAATGCTCGAGTCCAGCGTCGCCGACGTTGAGGCTGGTGCCGCCAACCTTCGCAAGCAGATCGAGAACATTACGCTTCACGGAGTGACGCCGGTCGTGGCGATCAACGCCTTCGAGACCGATCACCCGGAAGAGATCGAGGCCGTCAAGCGTATAGCGATCGAATCAGGTGCCTTGGGCGCTGCCGTTTCGACACATTGGGCAGACGGCGGCAAGGGTGCGATCGAGCTTGCCGAAATGGTCATCGCCGCTTGCGAGCAGCCGCATGAATTTAAGTTCCTCTACGATCTCGACCAGCCGATCAAGGCAAAGATCGAGGCCATCGCAACAAAGATCTATGGAGCGGCCGACGTTTTCTTCGAACCGTTTGCGGACCAACAGATCGCGTCTTACGAGCAAAACGGCTTCGGCAACCTTCCGATCTGTATGGCCAAAACGCACTTGAGCCTGAGCCATGACCCAAAATTGAAAGGTGCGCCGACCGGTTTCACGCTGCCGATCCGCGAGGTGCGGGCGAGCGTAGGTGCCGGCTTTATATATCCGATCTGCGGCGACATGCGCACAATGCCGGCATTACCCGAGCATCCGGCGGCGGAACGCGTCGATATAGACGAAAACGGCAATATTGTCGGGCTCTTCTAACTAGGTTAAGTGCCCCGGGCATACTAAAATATACGTATGTCCGAATTGAGCGAGCTTTATCAGGAGACCATACTAGAGCACAACAAGAACCCGCGGAATTTCCGCGAGATCGTTGATGCTGACAATACCGCCGACGGCAATAACCCGCTGTGCGGCGATGCACTTCGTGTCTACGTCAAAATGGACGGCGATACGGTGGCCGACGTTGCATTCAAAGGTTCGGGCTGTGCTATCTCAAAAGCATCCGCCTCGATGATGACCCAAACCGTCAAGGGCCGGACGAAAGAGGAAGCCGAGGTCCTATTCGATGAATTTCATCGCATGGTGACGGGCGGGCTCGACCCGGAAGCGGAAGAGACACACCTTGGCAAACTCAAGATATTCTCCGGCGTCCTCGAATTCCCGGCCCGCGTAAAGTGCGCCAGCCTTAGCTGGCATACGCTCCACGCCGCTCTTCACGGCGACGAATCGGTCACCACTGAATAATGCTCCCTGATATTCAAATCCGTAGCGACATCGAGTCCCTGATGCGCGATTTCTATTCGATCGCGATGACCGATCCTCTGATTGGCCATCATTTCATTGACCTCGATCTCGAAGGTCACATTCCGCAGATCGTAGATTTCTGGGAAAAGGCCCTCTTTGCACGGCCGGTCTATTTCAACAATCCGCTTGCGGTCCACCAAAAGCTGCACGAAGTAAACCCCATGACATCTGAACATTTCAGGCGGTGGGTCGATATCTTTTCGGCAAGCGTCGATAGACTCTACGCCGGTGAAGTGGCCGAGGGGGCAAAGTTAAAAGCACGCATGGTCGCAGACAGCTTTGATCAACGGCTCAATCTCGACGCGCGATTTGGCCAGGTAGATATTTCCCGGCTAACTCGGTGAATCGCTTGATCTGATCTTTCTGCCATTCCTCGTCCTTCCCCATTTCCGACGCCATTATTCCCGCAACGACGGGAGCAAGTTCCATTGCCGCATTCGCGTCCAGAAACAACGCCCGCGTCCGCCTGGCAAGTACATCCTCGAGATGGATCGCCATCTCATCACGAACGGAGCGGACCACATCGTTGCGGGTAACCGGCACATTTGGGTGCAGACGTTCCGGATCAGCCATTTGGGGGCTGCCGGCTACAGCAAGCGTCGCGGTGATGCAAGGTGTTCGTGCGAAAGAGCCGACCTCAGCTGCCTTATTTACCGCATCTTCGGCCATTCGCCGATAGGTCGTCCACTTACCGCCGGTTATGGTGACCAGGCCCCGATCATCGACGAAAAGATCGTGGCTTCGCGAGAGTGCGGCAGTATTCTTGACTGCTGAGTTGCTGACGAGCGGGCGAATACCAGTGAAAACGCTCAGAATGTCGGCTCGAGTTGGCCTTTGAGCTAAATATTCAACGGCAGTCGAAAGTATGAAATCGATCTCTGATTCGAGGGCGTCAGGCTCGAGTTCGGCCGACGGTACAAGCGTATCCGTCGTTCCGACGAGCACGTGATCGTGCCACGGAATACAGAAAAGCACGCGGCCGTCGCTCGTCTTTGGGATCATTATCGCGGTATCGGACGGCAAGAAGCTGCGATCGAGCACAATATGAGTTCCCTGCGCAAACGTGACGACAGGCCTCGCGGTTTCGTCGGACATTTGCCTCACGCTGTCACAGAAAACGCCCGTCGCATTGATCACAGCCTTTGCAGCAACCGAGAACTGCTCACCGGTCTCGACGTCTTCGAAATTCACTCCGTTGATACTTTCCGCGTCGCCGCGAACGAACGACGTCACCTTCGCGTAATTAAGCAGCGTCGCGCCGCAGCCGTCGGCCGTCTTTGCGATATCGATCAGCAGCCGCGTATCGTCGAACTGCCCGTCGTAATAGAGCACGCCGCCCGCCAGGCCTTCGCGTTTCAGGTTCGGCAAACGCTCGATCGTCTCTGCCGCCGACAGCATCCGCGAGTTTCCGATCCCAAGATCGCTCGCCAGCAGGTCATAGACCTTGAGCCCGAGGCCGTAAAAGAGTTTTTGGAAAATGCCGTAACACGGTACGACGAACGCCTGTTTATGAACCACGTGCGGAGCGTTCCGAAGCAGGATACCCCGTTCCCTCAACGCCTCGCGGACGAGAGAAATATTTCCCTGCCGTAAATATCGAACGCCGCCATGAACAAGCTTGGTAGAACGGCTCGAAGTCCCTTTTCCGAAGTCATGCTGCTCAAGCAGCAGCACATCGTACCCGCGAGATGCAGCGTCCAGCGCGCAGCCGACACCGGTCGCACCGCCGCCGATAATGACGATGTCCCATGGCTCGGTGCGTGACCGCACCCTCTTGAGCATCTCGTTTCTGTCCATTGCCACTCGTTCGAGAAGATTTAAGCACACTTCTGCTGCCGCCTTCCACGTAAGGCCCTTCAGCCGCCTTGAAACTTGGGCCCGATACAAGCACAATGCCCAACAAAAGATGTTGGAAGAACTCAAACAGAATCGGTTGGCGGCGGCTTCGATCGCGATGTTATTTCTTGTCGCCGCGGTCGCGCTATGGACACAGGGCCGCGTTTGGTGGTGTCAGGCCGGGGACATGATGCCATGGTCGTGGGACATCTGGACCACGCACAACTCACAGCACGTTATCGACCCGTATGCATTCACGCACGTCCTTCACGGTGTTCTCGAATTCTGGCTGATCGGGCTGGTGTTCAGGAGGATGCCCCTGGCATGGAGATTGGCCCTTGCGGTCGCCATCGAGGGCACATGGGAAGTCGCTGAGAACTCGGCCTTCATTATCGAGCGCTACCGTACGGTCACACTTTCGCTTGACTACTTCGGCGACTCGATCATCAATTCTCTGGCAGACATGGTCTGCTGTGCTTCAGGATTTGCGATCGCGTACAAACTGCGTTTTTGGAAGTCGCTTGCACTGTTCCTTGCGACAGAAGCGATCCTAATTGCCTGGATCCGCGACAGCCTTGTTATCAACATCATAATGTTGATCTATCCGATCGAAGCCCTCAAAGTCTGGCAAATGACCGGCCACTAGGAGCCCACCAAATACACGAAAAGCACGAAAGGGAGAGACCTCTTCTTTCGTGCTTTTCGTGTATTTCGCGGGTAGATCTTTAGCGCTCGCCGCGGGCGGCCTCTACCTGACTCTCGTGTTCAACGTTCAGCTTTCGCGAGCCGGGTTGATCAAAGGTCTCGGTCAAGCGAAGCGATTCGTCGAGGATCCGAAGCTGATACTGCGGCCAGTTCGGCAATCCGGCGACCGAGCCAAGTTCACCGATGTAATATGCGGTTCGCGGCGGGCGGACCTTATCGGTCATTGTGGGATCTACTGACAGGCAGATCGTCGGGATTCCCGAAGCCTCGACGACACGGGCGATAATACCGAGCGTCTGATGGCAAAGCTTCGAAGCGGGAATGAACAATGCTGCCTGAACGTCATAGCGGTGAAGCCGTTCCGCGATCTGCGGGCCGAGCTCGGCGGCGACGCGAGCCGCGTTCGGTATGTGGCTGCTTAGTGACCACCAGGCACTATTGAGGCTGCCGATGACACCGTTTGCCTGATACTCGAGCAGGCGGTCGATCGGGATCTGCGAATTGCGGTCCTCGTTCACGGCCTTTGGATCGTAACCTTGCGCGGCGTATGAAAGGTCGCCGGCCTCGACCTCGACAGGTATCTCGCGATAACTGAGATCGCCGTCCTTGGATGTCGTGTCAAACGCGTCCGTCCCGGTAATATACGCCCCGGCCGAAGTAATAAGCCCAAGATTGGGCATCGGCAACGCACGACGCACCGGCGTGAAAGGTGAGTGAATATTCTCGACCCACGGATATCCGCTCAGGCTGTCATTTGAGCTCCAGCGGGCAAAGCGGTCTGTCCATGTGTTTAGTTTCTCGATCGGTTCCATAACTAGACCTTAAATTCCTTTGAAAAGTCGTAAACGTCGGCCTTTTCGGCTTTCGATGAGCCAAATTTGCGGTTCGCGATAATAAAAAATGCTATCAGCGCCGCGGCCATTGCCACAAATAGTACCCAAACCGAGTATTCGTGCAAAGTGTTGAACTGAATTCGGAGTGGATCGTCGACCGCGACATCGTCGATCGGCCTGCCGATCTGCGCTCGTATGGAAGCAAGCCAAAATCCGATCACGAACTGCCCAACGGCACACGCCGCCGCGATAAGGAGCAGCAAAAATCGCTCGACCCACAGCCAGAATCTGTTTATGTGCG
>CAYSMU010000043.1:0-12506 GCA_964432145.1 uncultured Chloracidobacterium sp. | reverse complement strand
CGACGAGATGGTATTGAGTTTTGCGAGATCGGAGGGCATTCCTATCGTCACCACAATGAGCGGCGGTTACGCCGAGCGGATCGAGGACACGGTCGATATTCACTGCAATACGATCCGGACGGTGAAGTCGGTCTTCAGGTCAGAACCGCGTGTGTGAGCGGGTGGTTCTGACAAAACCCTCTGCACCGTTTATGCTATTTGAATGCATTCGCTGACGTACGGCGAGCTGATCCGTGGAAATCGTAATTTCCGCAATCTGCTCATCGGGCAATTCATCTCAGAGCTTGGCAACTGGTTCAATTTTATTGCCGGTTTGGGATTGGTGCGCCTTGTCTCAGATGCGTCGCCGACGGCGGCGGGATTGTTCTTTGTTGCGAGGCTGATACCTTTCGCTTTGGCGTCGCCGATCGCGGGAACCTTTGTTGACCGATTCTCGCGTCGACAGGTGATGATCGCGACGGACCTTGCCCGTTTCTTCATCGCCCTGTCGTTCCTGCTTGTAAGGGACGCAAATCACCTCTGGATAGCGTATCTCGCGACCGTTTTGCTGCACACGACCGGTGCGTTCTTTGACGGTGCGAAGAACGCCGCAGCTCCAAACCTCTCTGGCAAAGAAGGCTTGCTTGCGGCAACGGCCCTGCTCTTTTCGACGCGGTTCCTCCTGATGGCGGTCGGCTCGGCACTCGGCGGATGGGCGTCGGCGGCGTTCGGGTATGAGGTCGCGTTTATTATCAACGCAGTATCGTTTCTGATCTCGGCGTATACCGTTTGGCTCATACCCGAGGAGGCTACTCGAGACGAAGCAACGAGTTCGCGGATGTCCTCGTTCAGGCTGAGGAAGAGGCAGACGCCGCCGTCCGAGCAGCCGAATTTCGTCCAAAAAACCACCGTTCGCGAGTCGTTCCTGACAGAGCTTCGCGAGGGCTTTGTCTATTCCGTGAAGAACCATTTCGCGTTCACGATCCTAATAATGAACATGATCTGGGCGACCGGCGGCGGATCGATCAATGTGATCTACGAACGCATCGGCGGCGTTTATTTCGCCGGGACCGAAGGCTGGAATCCGGATGTTGCGGTCGCTCTGCTGTGGACAGCAACGGGATTTGGCCTGACGGTCGGAATGCTCATTGCTCACCGGACCTCAAGATTTCTCGACAGGAAAGGCTGGAATCACGGCTTTATCGGATGGACGCTGATCGCCCACGGGCTGCTTTTCGCGGTCGGCGGCTTCATGCCCACACTCTTGTCATTTTCGATAATCGCTTTTGTGTCGAGGGCGATGGTCGGCGTGGAATACGCAGTGCAGGAAACGATGTTCCAGCGGAGCCTGCCGGATTATATTCGCGGCCGCATCTCGACACTCGATCGCGGGGCGGAATTGACCGTTTTTGGGCTGTCGAGCTACGTCGCGAGCGGCCTGATGTTCTACATTACGCCGCAGACGCTGACAGTCTTTTCGGGACTGCTGTCGGCACTGGCAGGCGTTGTTTGGTTTATCAGAGAGAGAAGATCAGACTCTTGATCCTGTGTCGGCCACCATCCACGGCTTGATCTTCGCCAAAACTTCGGCGAGAGAATCCTTAACCTGCGACGAATCGTAGTCCAGCTGAAGTCCCGTCCAAAAGCCATCAGACATACCGAAAAATCGGGAGAGTCTAAGGCCGGTGTCGGCCGTGATTGCTCTTGTGCCGGCAACTATTTCTCCGATACGACGCTGCGAGACACCTATCTCCTTAGCAAGCCGATATTGCGTGATACCCAAGGGTTTTAGAAACTCTTCTAGAAGTATCTCGCCTGGATGTGGATACGGGATTTTTCTCATAGCTTCTTACTCAGTGATAGTCGACGATCTCCACTTCAGATGGACCGGACATCGTCCAGACAAAGCAAATGCGAAATTGGTCATTGATCCTATTGCTGTACTCTCCTGCCCTGTCACCTTTTAGAGCTTCGAGCCTGTTGCCCGGAGGTACTCGCAGATCATTCAAATTTGCTGCCCGGTTCAAAATCGCTAACTTACGCATTGCTGCCGACTCGATGTTGACAAAGCGACGCACACGGTTCCCCTTAAAAAGTCTTGATGTATCGGGACATCTAAACGAGAGGATCGCCATGAGGAATAGTAACGCACTACGTTAGTAACGTCAAGCGTTATTAGCCGTACGGGCCACTACGCGGTTATTATTACTGCCTTTGTACCCGTAAGTTCAGAGAAATCTTTTGTATAGACGGTTTCGACCTTGCGTATCGAGGCGACCGTATCGACTATGTCCTGAGACTGGATAAAGCCGCTTTCGACGTGCGCGATCGCCCATTGTTTGATGTGCGATGCCCTGCGGAGCGAGGCTTCAAGCAGGTGGAGATACTGCGATTTGGTCTCGGTCGGTGCCCCGAGCTTGCCGGACATCGCGGCCTCGAGCGTGTCCCAAAATCCATTGCCCCGTCGCAGCCATTCTTCACGCCAAGCGGCCTTTCCGAGGTAGGTCCGCAGATTTTGAGCATGTGCCGACGGCAGCCGCAGGAACATCAGGTCTGCAGGAGTTTCGGCAAGAAAGTCGTCCGCGTTCTTGTTGGTGCAGGTATTGGCCTGGCCGTTGTTGAAAGTCTCGGGCTGGATCGACCAAAGCCGCTTGAAGACCGTCGAAAGCGGCTGGCGAAGCTCACGGGTTTCCTCAGTAAAGGACATCGCATAATCGCCGACTGCCATTACGAGCGTCGACGCGATCGCCTGCGACATCTGCGACGGCAGACGGTCGATGTTTCGGCGAACGTTATCGAACCACCATCCGTCTACCTCGCTGAACCACTGCGACAGAGCTTCGTTCTTGAGCCGGTAGCCCGGAACATAAGCATCTTCGAGGACCACGTCGACCTCATCGGCAGAGAGTTTGTGGCCGTTGTTTGCGACCTCTGCCAGCGAACGCGCCCAGATCGACTGTATCGGGTCGTTCGAGAGCACGCGGGCGTTCCATCGCTTCAAATAGGTGCCGAGTGCAGGTTGATCGGCGAATGGAAGAGCAACCGTTGTGAAAGTAAGACGGCGCAGGACATTCAGATCGAATGCCAGCCATCCTTTGGGTGAGTTTTTTGTTTGTCCAACCATTTATACGATCGAGAATCCTTCATCGAATGGATCAGCCGAGGCAGATCGTCCAACGGGCACCAGTTCCTCTTTTTCACGCAGGTCGAGCGAAAGGAAAGTCTTAACCACCATCGGGTCGAATTCTATACCGGCCCACTCGGTAAGATATTTCTTGGCGTCGTTGTCCGAGAGAGCGACGCGAAAGGGGCGCGAACCGGTCATCGCCGCAAATGTGTCAGCGACACGCAGTATCCGGGCCGCGAGCGGGATCTGTTCGCCGACAATTGCGTCGGGGTAACCGCCGCCGCTCCACCACTCGTGGTGCCATCGTACGATCAACTGGACACCGCGGGGGAGGCCGAGCTTGGCCGTCTCCTGCTCGCCGATCACGGGATGGCGTTCGAGGTCGATACGTTCGGCGGTGCTGAGGCCGCGTTGGGCACGAATGTACTCACGATTCATCGACAATTCGCCGATATCGTGGATAAGTGCCGCCTGTTCCAGAAAGAACCGGTCGCGTGAAGCAAGATTAAACGAAGCTCCGAGAGAACCGGCGATGGCTGCTATGCGCCTGCCATGCGGCATTGCATAACCCTCAAATTCGTCCATCCGTGAGGAAATGGCGAGCAGCTTCGCGTCGGTCTCAGTTCGCTCGGGCAGGATACTTTGCACACTTCTAGTTTCGCCTTTCGGGCGGCAAAGTTCAAGAGACAAGTTTCTAGGCCTTAACCTTTAGGGATTCCAACAGTTGGCGCGCTTCACGGTTACTAGGAAATATGGCGAGCAGACGGTTCAATTCGCCCTCGGCCCGTTTCATAAGATTATTCTGAATAAAGAACTCGGCAAGCATTATGCGATACGTCGGATTATCGGGATCGAGCTTGACCGCCGCCTGCAGCTCGGACTCGGCCTTGTGCCTCTGTTTGGCGTCAGCCGAGAGCGTCTTGCCAAAGTAGGCGTGATAGCGTGCGTTTTTTGGGGCGAAGTGAACGGCGCGTGCCATGAAAGGCAACGCATCTTCGTGCTTGAGGTCCATAAGAAGGCTGAATCCGCGTTCGAAATTCTCAGCGGCCTGCTCTGCCTGAAGGCTGGCGTTGCCGACCTTTCCTGCCGACTCGCGACGTTCGCGGTCGGCGAGTTCCTTGCGCATTCTGTAATCGTACACGTCACGCGACTCGGGAGTCTTGAGGGTCTCATGCGCCTGGGCGAGCATGGTAAAGGCGTTTTGGACGCGGTGCAGTAGATCGCCGCCCTGTGCGTGATATCTGTCCGGGTGAAACATCCGGGCAAGCGAAAAGTATGCACGCTTCAATTCCTCGGTGTCCGCCTTGGTCTCAACGCCGAGAACGTCGTAGTGGGTAACGGCACTTTCGACCCGCGTAAGGTAATCTTCGACCGAAATTGACGGCTCGGCGGTTTTTTCGGGACCGCCGGCCTCCGGTTTGACCGGCTTTTCTTCTGCGACCGGTTTCGTCGGCAGTCCCGGCATCTTGGCTTCCTGCCGAAGCTCAAGTTTCGCCGAGCGCATTGCGGTGACCGAGCCCTGTGAAAACGCGGGCTGCCAGTCCTTCCGCCATAGTAATCCGCCCAGCCAAAGTGAGTAGATCACCTGCAGGGCCTTTGCTTCTGACATTCCCGCAACGCTGACGATATTCTGGGCTGTCAGGGCGCCGTCATTTGATCTCGAAAGTACAAATGCCTCTTCGGGCGTCAATTCCCGCCCCTCTTCGGTGAGATCCG
This sequence comes from uncultured Chloracidobacterium sp., assembly GCA_964432145.1. Classification (GTDB taxonomy): domain Bacteria; phylum Acidobacteriota; class Blastocatellia; order Pyrinomonadales; family Pyrinomonadaceae; genus OLB17. The sequence continues at coordinate 7,684 of CAYSMU010000043.1, read as the reverse complement.
ATCTTTCGAATTCCTCATCGAGGCTGCGAAACCGCAGCAGCATCTTGTCCTGATGCAGCGTTCGGCCGTAGTCCACCAGAAGGCGGGTCGTTTCAATAGGGTAAGCCAGGCCATCGCGGATACGGGCAAGCGAGCTGAATGTCCAGTCACCCGAGGTCCATGTTAGAAGATCGACGATAATGCCCTCGATCTGGTCACGAAACATCGCGTCGCATTCCTGTTTGGTTAGAAAGTTCTTTTCCTGAAGGAATACGGAAAATTCGAAATCGTTAGCGAAATTTGGTACCTGGGCGAGGTCTTCTTTCTTTAGCTTGCCCCGCCTCAGCAAGATGTCGAACAGGCGAGCCGATCTGGCGTTCGACACTGCGAATACGATAACTCCGCTCTTAAAATAAACGACGCACTTCTTTTGCTTATCAGCAACGCGCAAGCTCCCCGTCAGCCGCGACTGAGAGATCTCAGCCGCAAGCTCGGCAAACGGATGCGTAAGGAAATTTCCCTGGAGTTCGAGGTCGGATTGCGGGGTCATTGTCGTGTGCTGCGTGGGACGCGCAAGTCAGCCCGAGAAGGGCAACCTCAATGATATCAAATGCCGTTCGCAAAAGTTAAGACTTATTTTTGCCGCGGAGAGCCCTGCTGAACCCTATGTGACGGCGAGCCGGTTTCCGTGCCGGGTGGAAGCGCCCGACGCGTAATCACCTTTTCGCGTTTGGACGAACGATTTGATAGCATTTCTTTTTCGAAGGTTCACGTTAAATGGGTGAAAATAATGAAATTCGCGAATGCGCGACGCTAGACGCCTTAGCCGAATGCGTTCAGCTGCAGCGCGAGGTTTTTGCCTTGCCCGAGGTAGAGCTTTCACCGGTCAGGCATTTCATTGTCACGCGGAATGCCGGGGGCTTCACGCTCGGCGCGTATGATGGCGAGCGGCTTGCCGGATTCGTCCTCAGCGTGCCCGCATTCATGCGGGGCGAGCGGGCTTTTTACTCGCATATGACCGGAGTTCGAGCGGAATACCAGAGCCACGGTATCGGCGCGAGGTTAAAATGGGCGCAGCGTGAACGTGCCCTTTCCGAGGGCGTGAAATTTATCAAATGGACTTTCGAGCCAATTAAGGCCCGAAATGCGTATTTCAATCTGGAAAAACTCGGTGCTATCGTCAGCGAGTATCAGGTCAATTTTTACGGAGTTGATTATTCGACCGCTCCGGACAAAAGGATCGGGCTTGCGAGCGATCGTCTTTTTGCCGAATGGCACCTCGAAAGTCCCAAAGTGAACGCTCTTTCACTCGGAGAGCGGTATGTTGAAGCCCGTGAACCTGCTGCGGAGATACTGGTTGTCAATGATTGGGCCGGGTTGGTAAATAACGACGCCGAGGCTGCTCTGGCGGAACAAATACGTATTCGTGGTGAGTTTCTCGACGCTTTCGGCAGAGGGTTGATCGGCGCCGGATTTAGGCGAGACGGCGAGAAGCCCGCTTATCTACTCTTCGGAGACTAGCAATGGCAATGTTTGAGATCGATCCGGATATTCGCAAGGCGAAAACCCTCGCCGCCGATTTCTATACGGATCCGGCGTATTTTGAGCTCTCAAAAGAGAAGATATTCGCGAGAAGCTGGCAGTTTCTGGCTCAGACTGACGATCTCGGTGACCTGACGCCGCTTGATCTGCTGCCGGGCGTGCTGGACGAACCTGTGGTTATCGTCAAGACATCGGAGTGGATATCATGTCTTTCAAATGTATGTACGCACCGCGGCAAGATCCTAGTCGAGGAACCCTGTAATGCGGACCTGATCCGATGCCGTTACCACGGACGGCGATTTTTACTCAGCGGGAAAATGATCTCGATGCCGGAATTCGAGGGCGTCGAGGGATTTCCGGGCGAGGCTGACGATCTGGCCAAACTGCCATTTGCCGAACTTGGCGGATTTCTTTTCGCGTCCGTTTCACCCGGACACGGTTTCACTGAAATGGTTGACGGCGTCGGTCCGCTGTTCGACGAAGAGGCCACTGCCGGGCTCGCTCTCACAGGGAAACGCGAGTACGAGATGAATGCTCATTGGGCCTTGTATTGCGAAAACTATCTTGAGGGATTTCACATCCCGTTCGTCCACAAAGGGCTGAACTCGGTGGTGGATTACGGAAGCTACACGACCGAGACTTTTAGATATTCGAGCGTGCAGACCGGACATGATGCGGAAGGAAAGGTCGCAGCCCGCTATGTATTCATTTTCCCGAATCTGATGTTCAACTTCTATCCGTGGGGCATCTCGGTGAACATCGTCCGTCCCGTTTCACACGACACGACAAAGGTCGAATTTCTTACGTACGTTCGAGACGAGTCGCTTGTCGATCAAGGTGCCGGGGCCGATCTCGACACCGTCGAGCTTGAAGACGAAGCCGTCGTCGAAAGCGTGCAAAAGGGAATACGGTCGCGGTTTTACACTCACGGACGATACTCGCCGACCCGCGAGCAGGGAACCCATCATTTTCACCGTTTGATCGCGGAATCAATGAACTCCTGAAATGTCTGACGTAAATAAAGAAATACAACAGCTTAGGGCGGAGATCGAGCATCACAACGAGCTCTATTATCAAAAGGCGGAGCCCGAGATATCCGACTACGAATTTGACCAGCTCCTCGAGCGTCTGAAGGCTCTCGAAGCCGAGCATCCCGAACTTATCACACCCGACAGCCCGACACAGCGTGTGGGTGGAAAGGCAGACAGCCTGCGGCCCTTCACACACACGGTCCCGCTGATGTCGCTCGACAATTCATACAGTCTGGATGATCTGAAAGCGTTTACCGAACGGTGCGAAAAGCTTGCCGAGGGCCGTTATCTTGACTACGTCGCCGAACTTAAGATCGACGGGCTTTCGGTCTCATTGCACTACGAGAACGGGATCTTGGTGACCGGTGCGACCCGCGGCGACGGCCAAACGGGCGACGAGGTCACGCAAAACGTCAAGACGATCCGTACAATTCCGCTCCGATTGCGCGAGGACGCTCCTGCTCACGCCGAGATTCGCGGCGAGGTGTTTCTCTCGCGGTCTCAGTTCGCAAAGATCAACGCCGAACTTGAGATGCAGGGCGAAAAGACATTTGCTAATCCTCGCAATTGCGCTTCGGGGACCCTGCGTATGCTGGATTCTGCAATCGTCGCCTCCCGGCGTCTCGATATGTTCCCATACGATGCGTTCACAGGCCGGCAGAAAATGTTTGCAAAGCACGCCGAGATCTTTGAATGGTGCGAGCGAAACGGGTTTCATGTAAATCCCAACCGCCGCGTCTGCCGGGATTTCGACGAGCTTGTAGCTTTTGTCAATGATATGGAAACGCATCGCGACACGCTCGATTATGAGATCGACGGCGTCGTGGTGAAGGTCAATTCGACCGCATTGCAGGACGAGTTCGGGGCGACAACAAAGGCACCGCGATGGGCGATCGCGTACAAATATCCGGCGCGGCAAGCGACGACCAGACTGCTCGGTATAGGCATCCAGGTCGGACGCACCGGTGCTCTGACCCCGGTCGCACATCTCGAGCCGGTATTGCTTGCCGGCACGACCGTCGCACGGGCCTCGCTCCACAATGAGGACGAGATCAAGCGGCTCGGCCTCAGGATCGGCGACTGGGTGATGATCGAGAAGAGCGGCGAGATCATCCCACAGGTCCTTTCGGCGGTGCCGTCAAAAAGAACGGGCGATGAAAAGGAATTTGAATTTCCCGGTTCGTGTCCGGTATGCGGCTGGGATGCAGTTCGGCCGGCCGGCGAGGCCGTTCGGCGCTGCACGAACCCGGATTGCCCGGCGAAGATCAAGGCCCGGATCCTCTACTTCGCGTCAAGAAAGGCGATGGATATCGAAGGCCTCGGTGAGGTGCTTGTCGAAACTCTAGTTGATAACGGTACGATCCGCGACGTGTCCGATCTCTACAACTTGACGGTCGAACAGATCGCATCGCTCGAGCGAATGGCCGAAAAGTCGGGGACTAACCTGATCGACCAGATCGTGGCAAGCAAAACGCGCGGCCTGCAGCGTTTGCTCTATGGAATTGATATTCGTCATGTCGGCGAGCGTTACGCGAAGATCCTTGCCAATCAGTTTCGCAGCATCGACAGGATCGCGGAGGCGTCGGTACAGGAACTGGATGATATTCCCGAGATCGGGCTTGCCGTAGCCGAAAGTGTGTACGATTGGTTTCGGGACGCGGGAAATGCGGCTCTGGTGTCGCGCCTTAAAGCCGCGGGCGTACAGACCGAGACAGATGCGGCGAGCACCGCGATGCTTGACGAGCGGTTTGTCGGCAAGACGTTCGTCCTTACCGGCAAACTCGAAAATTACACACGCGATGAAGCCGCCAAGCTGATCGAGGACCGCGGCGGCCGCGTTTCGTCGTCAGTCAGCAAGAAGACCGATTTTGTCGTCGCGGGAAGTGATGCCGGATCGAAACTGACCAAGGCGGAGAGCCTTGGTGTCACCGTCCTCGACGAAACTGAATTTCAGTCGATGATTCAATAGCAAAAAACGTTTATCATTAAGCCTATGAGCGACTTTTTCACATCAAAGATATCTGAAGTTGATCCGTTAATCAGCAACGCCATCGACGACGAGGTTCGCCGGCAAGCGAACGGCCTCGAGTTGATCGCGTCGGAGAATTTTGTTTCCGAGGCGGTGCTCGAGACGATGGGTACGGTATTTACGAACAAGTATGCCGAGGGCTATCCGGCCAAACGCTACTACGGCGGTTGCGAGTTTGCCGACGTGGTCGAAAATCTTGCTATCGACCGGGCCAAACAGCTCTTCGGTGCCGAGCACGCCAACGTGCAGCCGCACAGCGGTGCGCAGGCCAATATGGCCGTTTTGATGACCGCACTTGACCATGGCGATACGATCCTCGGAATGAACCTTTCGCACGGCGGACATCTTACCCATGGGCATCCGTTAAATTTTTCGGGCATTAACTACAAGGTCGCCGATTACGGTGTAAACCGCGAGACCGAGCAGATCGACTATGACGAACTTCAGCGTAAGGCTGAGGAATCACGGCCGAAACTGCTGATTTGCGGCGCTTCGGCGTATCCGCGAACGATCGATTTCGAGCGGATCGGGGAGATCGCCCGCGGTGTCGGTGCCAAGGTAATGGCCGACATCGCTCACATCGCAGGACTTGTAGCCGTCGGGCTGCATCCGTCGCCTATTCCGCATTGCGAATTCGTGACGACGACGACGCACAAGACGCTTCGCGGGCCCCGCGGGGGCTTGATCATGTGCCGTGAGGAATTCGCGGCAGATGTCAATCGCAGCGTCTTTCCCGGTGTTCAGGGCGGCCCGTTGATCCATATTATCGCGGCAAAGGCAGTCGCGTTTGGCGAGGCCCTGCGACAGGATTTCAAGGCATATCAGCAGCAGGTCATCGACAATGCAAAGGTTCTCGCGGAGACCCTTGCCGATTCAGGGCTGAGGGTCGTATCGGGCGGCACCGACAATCACCTGATGCTCGTGGATGTTTACATGGACGGCAAAGGCATTACGGGCAAAGATGCAGAAAAGGCTCTCGGCGATGTTGACATCACCGTGAACAAGAACACGATACCGTTCGATAGTCAAAAACCGTTCGTCGCGTCAGGTATCCGTTTGGGGACGCCGGCTCTCATGACGCGTGGAATGAAGGAAGACGATATGCGTCTGATCGGCGGCCTGATCGCCTTGATCATTCATGAGCCGGGATCGGAAGAGGTCAAGGCCCGGGTTCGACGCGAAGTAGCTGAATTGACGGCAAGGTTCCCGATGTATCCGGGCAGGTTTAAGCCGACGCGTGAAGAAGCGATCTCAGCCGCCTGATATTTCAACCGATATGGATCGTATTCGTATTATCCTTTTCTTGTTAATATCGCTTGCTTTGTCGGGAAACACCGTTGGCCAGACGGCGGGCGATCGCGAGCTGCCCGCCGACTACGTAAGCGACAGATGCAGTATGTTTCCCGACGGCGACTACGGTGATTGCTGCGTCGAGCACGACAAGGCCTATTTTTTCGGTGGGACAAAGGCCGAAAGACGAGCTGCTGACAATAAGCTGTTTCAATGTGTCAAAGATAAGGGCCACAAGTACATTTCGCGTATGATGTGGATCGGCGTCCGGATCGGCGGCGTCGGATTTCTGCCAACACCGTTTCGCTGGGGATTTGGGAAAGACTGGAAAAAGCCTACTGATCGGTGACCGGGCCATCGACATCGAGCTGTTCGAGTATATCCCGTGCCTCTTCCGATTCAAATTCAAAAGCTTTTTGTTCGATCGTGGCGGCCGCTATTCCCGAGTAAAGCGGGTCGTCAAGCAGCGGAAGGATCGCCGGTATCGGCATCATTGCCAGCGTTTCGAAGGCGATGGCCCTGATCTGCGGGACATCCGTTTGCCTTATGACCTCGGCGATCTCGCCGGCAGAGTATCGTACCGAGAGATGGTCGCCGAGCTTGTCGAGGCGGTCGTAATCGTTGTCCTTGATCGCCCGCTGAGCCAACTGGATAAAGACTTCGGCCGAGGCTGATTGCGATTCGAGGATCCGGACACACGTGTCGGCGAGCTGGTTGATCTCGCTCAGCTTGGCAGCGTCACGCCGTATCTCTGTCTTTTTTGATTGTTCGTCGAGTGCGGAGAGCAGACGGCTGACCTCCCAATCGGCGTGGGCGTCATATGAGAAATTTGTTGTCTTGGGGGTTGGGCTGCCGGGTTTCATTGCCCCGACGAGCATCTGTTTTGTAACAGGTCGGAGTCCGTCCCAAACACTCGCAACTTTTCCGCCGAAATCCTTAATCGTCATGTCAACTTTTCAAGTGTGCAATTCGATGGCGTCATTGTCAAGCAGCTTTTCTCTCGGATATCGCGGTGATCAAACGCTCGACAACGTCGTCCAAAACGTCCTCAAAATTGGGCGAGGCTTCGTCGACATTCTCCACTAACGCGAATGAAGTCGCTCCTAAATACCTTAACTCCCAGGCGACACCGCCAGATCTCGGCGGCCGTGAAAACCATGCGGCGTCGATCGCTGCCTCTATGACAGGTACCTCGCCAAAAAAGCGACCGGGAGTCATTCGCACAACCGAGCTCTTCGAGAGTAGAACCCGCCGAAGGACCCACCCATGCTTTGAATAAGTGGCGATAATGTCACGGATGGCTTCCTCAGAGATCATCGCGGAGCCTTATTGACTGGTAAGGTGGGATTCACTGCATTTGAATTGTTTGGAGCGTTGATCCCTTGTATTGTCGGACCGCCGGCAACGGCGTTCGCCGCTTCTTTTTCAATCAGATCGCGGCCCTTTCCCGGGGACTTAAACGTGCCCGCAAATAACTCGCCCATCGCTAGTTTCCAGGAGCCGTCCTCGAATATGAAAGGCAGGTCTTCCCATTTCGACTCTTTGGAGTTCCAGACCTCGATCGCACCCATGTTTTCGTTGATCCGCTCATCGCGAATGGTCGGGAGAGTCTCTGAAAATGTCGTGGCCGTGAATCCGTTTTCGTACATTTTCTCAGCGGGAGTGCCGTAACGTTGGGCCGACATCGCGCCGAAGTCGATCGTCTTCTTGGTCAGATGCTTCTTGATCTCTTCAATGTTCTTTGATTTGACCGCGGCGTACAGTTGTTTGTAAGCATCAGACGGTGAGCTGTTATTTACCGCCTTTTGCCCGG
>CAYSMU010000042.1:0-12548 GCA_964432145.1 uncultured Chloracidobacterium sp. | reverse complement strand
ATGCTAGAACGAAGGCAGAGCCTGAGAGGGGTCCTAATTATTTTCGTCTTCCGTTGGCCACGGTGTTTCTGTTTGTAAGCCCGTGAACGGGCTAGGGAATGGGGGCGACCGCTAACCACGGCCTGAAGGCCGTGGCTATGCTAGAACGAAGGCAGAGCCTGAGAGGGGTCCTAATTATTTTCGTCTTCCGTTAGCCACGGTGCTTCTGTTTGCAAGCCCGTGAACGGGCTGGGGAATCGAGTGGACGGCTGACCACGGCCTGAAGGCCGTGGCTATGCAAGAACGAAGGCGGAGCCTATAGAGACAATTCCTTTTATTTTTGGCCTCGCTTCGTCGCGGCGCTTATTACGAGGTGGCGCAAATAGAGGCTGCCGGTTGGGGCAGCCTCGATCCGGCCTCGGATACCAAAAGAAGAACGACGACTATTTTTCTTTTGACACCTCAAAGCCAAAGCTTTCCGGCAGGTTTGTCGGGACCGGGCAGTTTTGGTTGTTTGTGACCGCACAGAGGGCGTCGAGGCGCCGCAGGCGGACCTCGCCCCAGGGCTGTGCGGTGAATCGTTTGTCAACGGCGGTGGCCTTGACCTGTTCGAGCAGCAGATGCGGAGACGCAAACGCGGTCGGGAACTTGGCTTTGACGAGAGCCGTCACACCCGCGACTATCGGGGCCGCCATCGACGTGCCCGACCATACGCCGTAGCGTCCGCCGGGCAAGGCGCTGACGATCTCTTCGCCCGGGGCCGTCACATCCACCCAGCCGCGTTCATAGGAAGAGAACGAAGCCAACATATCGTAACGAGTGCTCGCGGCTACCGAGAGCATACCGTCACGCTGCTCGGCGGCGGGGAATATCGCAGTAGTGTTCCCGCCGTTGCCGGACGCCACCGAAACGGCCAGCCTTCTGGTGCCGATCTCGGGAAAAGTGGTGCCGCCCGGCGTCGCCCCGACATCGACACAGTCCAACAGATCGTGGAGCAGCCGGATGTCCTCAGGGTAGCCGAGGCTGAGATTCGCGATGTCGGCCCCGTGGTTTGCGGCCCATATCAAGCCGGCGGTGATACGCCAAAGTTCGCCCGAACCGTCGCGGTCGAGCACGCGGATCGGCATGATCTTAGCGTCCGGAACCGTCAGAGCGACGATGCCCGCGACATGCGTTCCGTGGCCGAATGCCGGATCCTGATGAAGCACGCCGACCTCGCTCGGGTCGTTGTCGCCCTCGACAAAATCCCATCTGTCAGCCGGCGGTACGAGCCGTCCGGCAAACGCCGGATGCGTCAGGTCGATCCCGGTGTCGAGTACCGCGACGACGATCGGCTGGCCGTTGTCGACCCTCAGCCCGCGTGTTCCTGCGGCCTCAAAAGCTTCGTTAAGTCGTATCCGGCCGGGAAAATATTGACGTGCGTATCCGCGGGCACTGCCGCCGATCGCCCACGAGCGGCCGATGGCCCACGAGCGTCCGAGCGTCCATGGCAATCCTTCGCGCTCGACCTGCGAGAGCTTTCGGTTGACCTCTGCGAAAATAATGCGGGGATCGCCGGCCATCGCGTCGGCGGCCTGCGTAGGCGTCTGTCCGCTGGTGATCTGGAGCAGAAATATCGGCGGTGACGCGACCTGTGAGACCGGCGCGGCGTTTAGCCCATACTGCGACGCGACGGCGGCGAGGTCATTCGCCGACGCAAGCTGTACGATCACCTGATCGGGAACGCAGCTGCAATTGGGCTGTGCGAGGGCACGGCCCGTCCCGCCGAACACGATCACGGCGGCGACCATCGCTCCCAGGGCAAGATTCTTAAAGCTACTACTCATTACAGATGCCGGCGTAAACATCTCCGCCTAGCACACAGTCACATCAAGCTTATCAAAAAGACACGGGAATCAAACTTTTTCCGAGCGTCCGATATAGACGAACGGCGCCCACAGAAAAGGATGTTCGCCGCGTTCGATCATGGCGAGCTGTGCCTTTCTTAATGATGCGGCGGGAGCGTCGCCGCGTTGTAAGTGCCGGTAAAGGCCCGGCATCAGGCGGGTTGCGGCCTGGTCGTTGACGGTCCAGAGGCTGACGATAACGGCCGTCGCCCCCGCCGACAGAAACCCGCGCACAATGCCCAAGACCTCATCGCCGGGAAATATCCGGCTGATGCCGGTCTCGCACGCGCTCAATGTCACGAGAGCGGCATTAATACGCTGCGAGCAAAGGTCTCGCACCGTGACCCAGCCGTCCGCCAGATGCAGGCTCGAGAACATAGGATTATCAGGCCGAAACTGTCCGTGACACGCCAGGTGGAGCATATCGTGGCTGCCGGCCGCCGCCGAGAATGCCGCGAAGGTCGCATTCCTCGAGGTCAGCACCGTTGCTGACGGCAACACTCGCCGTATCGCAGCGATCTCGCGGCCGACAAGAGGGATCCGCTCGTCCGCGTAGCCGACGAGCAGCGGTTTGCGGATGGGTATGAATGCGTTTTGCGACAGCCTAAGCCAAACGGCCGCGCTCGGTGCGTGGCATATCTCGAACCGATCGATCAGATAACGCTCGCCGTCAAATAGTGCGGCAACCGGTACATAGTGGACGGCTCCGGCCGGCACAACGACAATTCGATCTCCGCGGACGTATCGTTCCAACGGCCGAAAAAGCACGTCATAGAGTGAGGCGAGGTATTTGTCCGCCCGTGCCTTGAGCTGTGCGGCGAACCGGCCGACATTCGCCGAGCCGTAACGAATGGTATCGAACTGGAAATGAAGGTTCTCGAGGATCCCGGTGATCTCGCCTTCGCTTGCAGCGAGCGGCACGAGGTCGATCGACGCGGAGGTGATAACAAATGCCGACAGCTTGCCGTCAACCCGGACGAACTCGATCAGCGTTGCCCGATCGCCCAGGCGTGCCTGTACATCAGCCAGAGCGAATGTCTTGGGGTCCGTACTGCGCGGCGGCCCGACCGCACTTAGACTGTTGACCTGACGATCTCTTTCGGCGAGCTGCTTTTCGAGCCGGGCAATATCTTTGTTCAGCTTCGCTCTGTCATCCGTGGCGGCGGTCTCAGATCGTTTATAGAGAGCGTTTAGCTCGGCACGCGCTTCCGCGGCGAGCCTTCCGATACGCGACGCAGGTTTATTCAGGCGTCGGCCGCCGGTTTCCCGGTCGAGCAAGGTCCGCGAACGGCCGCGTTCGAACACCTCAAACGCGTCGGCATATTTATTTTCCGCAATGCAAAGCCTGGCAAGGTCTCCATACGCGTCGAGCCGGGACGAGAAATACGACATGCTGAATTCGTCACCGGAAAGGCCTTGACGCAAACTCTCGACGGTCGCGATCGCCTGTTGAAAATAACGGCGTGCCGATGCCGCATTGCCGCGGGCATCGGCGGCCCTGCCCAGCCATGTCTGCGCGCGATGGGCAGCTTCGGGGTCGCGCCGTTTTTTCGCGAGATCGAGAGCCAGGCCGAGCCGCGTCTCGGCCGCGGCCAGATCGCCCAGCCCCAACTCGATGATGCCGGTGATCAATTCTAATTTGATCCTGTTGCGAGGGTTCTCGTCTTTGCTGACGGATCGCTCCGCGCGATCGAGAGCTTCTTTAGCCTTCGTCGGCCGGCCGCGGGAGCGTTCAAGCTCGGCAATTGAAAGCAATGCGGCAATGGTCCCCGAACGGTTGCCCTCGAGTTCGAATAATCTCTCCGCCCTGGCAAGTTCGCGACTCGCCGAGGGAAATTCGTTCGTGTTCGTGAGAGTGCGACCGAGATTCAGACGGGCACGTGCCTCTTCGGAGCGCAGCCTCAGCCGGGAAAAGACCGCGGCGGAGCGCCGGTATAGCTCGATCGCCTCGGCAGCAAGATTCAGCTCAGAATAGATATCGGCGATCTCGAGTTCGGCGATCGCCGACTGGTGGGGCATGCCGAGCCCGGCGTAACGCTGACGCGAGGTTTCGAGAAACGCGAGAGCGGCCGAATGATCGCCGCGAAGGATCGCCAGATTTCCGAGGCTCGCCTCGATCTCGGCCTCGGTCACCGTCATTCGCTGCCGGCGGGCCGTCTCCAGAGCTGACTTGAAGTAACTCTCGGCCCGCTTAAAATCGTTCAGTTCGGCGTAGGTGTTCGCGAGCCCGTTCTCGGCCATCGCCTGCCAGGCCTTTTCACCGGCCTTGATGAAACGGCGGCGTGCCGAGGCGCAAAATTTGCGAGCATCGCCGTGCCGCGACTGGCGAGAGACGATATTGCTGATATTCATCTCGATCTTGCCGGCGGCAAGATGGTCGCCGTTTCGGACAAACACGGCGAGAGCGTTGCGGCCGGCGTCGATCGCGTCGTCGTAACGGCCGAGCATCGCGAGTGCGAGCAGCAAGGCAACACTGGCCCGGGCGGCATCGGTATCGCGTCCGAGCTTTCGCAGTACGCGTTCGCCGTCGGTGAGTGAAATTACGGATTCCTCGAAACGGCCTTTGGTGATCGACGAAATGCCGCGGACCCATGAGCCGATCGCCCGGACATATTCGCTCCGGTCGATGCGCTCGAGGGCCCCGATCGCCGCCGCCGCCCGCCGGGCCTTGGCGGGTTCAGCCGCCCACGAGGCATAGCATATCCTGCGTATTTCGTCGGCGAGCCGTGCATCGGCAAGCCGCGAGTTCTCACGGAGTATACGATCTCGCTCGCGTGCCGTCGCCGCATCGACCAGATGTTTCGCCAATGTGCTTCGCCTCATAAAAGCGTCTCGATTATACAACGAAGAAAAAGACGAAGGTCGCGCGGCCTTCGTCTTTTGGCGGGTCGTGGTGAAGGGTGTTTAGGAAATTGTTATTGCTTCAATGGCGATCTCTTCGGCACCGCCACGAATGACGAGCGAGTATTCGCCTTCGGGGATGCCATCAAAGAGGAACTCACTTTCGCTGCCGATCTTTACGGTCGATGAAAAGCCTTCGCCGCCAAGTTCGGCCTCGCCATTCTCATATCCAAAGCCGAGGACCTGTCCGTGAAGCAAAAATCCCGACTTTGATCGTTTCAACCGGATATCGATCGCGTTTTCGCCCGCATCGAACAGCATCTGTCTCGCCTTGCCTTCGCCGGTGGAGCGTTCCCCAAATGCCGCGACGCCCGGGGCGAGATCGGCCTTAATAACGGCAAGCACACGTCGAATGACCGACGTCTTCGGCTCCGCCGCCCGGACTCGATACAGATTTTTCGCGTAGGTTATCACGTCCGTCGGAGCGTCGACAGAATTGTCCGACTGCATGCGTCGAACTATCAGATCCAGGTTTTCTTGTTCGTTAAGTTTCATGACTCTCAGCCGCCTGCGCGGCCCTTTACATACGAACAGTGCGGCCGATCGGGCAAAAAAGACCGCCTTTTGTCACTTCGCCAATATTTTGCCCAATTTCTTGAGACATCTTGATCGCATCGGGCTAATGCTTGTCTCGCCTACACCGATCGCGGCCCCGACCTCGGCATAGCTCGCGGCCGGCTCGCTAAGGTAGATCATCGAAAGTATCCGACGACATTTTTCCTCAAGGCCCGCCATTGCCGAACGTATAAGGTGCTGTTCCTCGAGTTCGATAAGAAGCTCATCCGCGAGCGGTGACGCGTCGGCGATATTGGCCATCTCGGACTCCATTTCCTCCTCCGTCCCGGGCGAGTAAAAGCCCTTCGATCCGCGAATAACGCCCCAGGTCTTGAACTTGGTCGTCGTGACGATCCATGAACGAATTCGCCCGGGCTGCTCGATCTCGTCGATCTTTTGAAAGAGCGTTAGAAAGACGTCCTGAAAAACATCGGACGCCTGCTCGTCGGTCAGGCCCGCACGTCGAGGTATCGCGTAGATCAGCCGCTGATAACGATCAACCAACTCATCCCATGCCGCCTGATCGCCGCGGCGGCAGCGGGCAACTAGATCGGCGTCGTAACGCGCGACATCGGATGCCTCGAACGCGGGTTCCATTATTTGTGCCTGATCAGCCTTCACGCCACAACGATTCTGGAACAGACCCGGGAAATTGGCAAGATTCGACGAAATTGCCGCAGGGCTCATTTTTTGTGAAATTCGGCCTTGTGATAACATTTCCTTTTGCATCTCATAAGGAATCGTTAAGGTGGCTGATCGCCGCCATTTAGTTTTATGGACAAGTTTTTGGTAAGGGGCGGACGACCGCTCCATGGAAAAATAGAGATCGGCGGGGCGAAGAACTCGGCCCTGCCATGCCTCGCGGCGACCCTGTTGACACCTGAGACGGTCATTCTGCACAATGTCCCGTACGTCAAAGACCTGATCACACAGCGGCGCCTGCTCGAGGACCTCGGGGCGACCGTGCTGACGCCGGAATTACGAACGCACAAGGTCACCGCGAAGAATGTCGAACTGTTTGAGGCGCCCTACGAGCTAGTCAAGACCATGAGGGCGAGCGTCCTTGCTCTGGGCCCGCTGCTCGCCCGTTTTGGACAGGCAAAGGTCAGTCTCCCGGGTGGATGCGCCATCGGAACGAGGCCGATAGACCTTCACCTAAAGGCATTTGAACAGCTCGGCGCCACCGTTTCGCTCGAATCCGGCGACGTTGTCGCCCGGGCTCCGAAAGGGAGGCTCGTCGGCAGCATGATCGATTTTGAAAAGGTTACGGTAACCGGCACCGAGAATGTAATGATGGCCGCGGCCCTCGCGAGCGGCCGGTCGACGATCAGGAACGCGGCACAGGAACCTGAGATCGAGGACCTCGCGGAGCTGCTGAACAAAATGGGTGCCCGAATCAAAGGAGCCGGTACGCCGGTGATCGAGATCGAGGGTGTCGAGGGACTGGGCGGTGCCGAGCACACCATTATTCCGGACCGCATCGAGACCGGGACCTTCATCGTTGCAGCGGCGATCACCGGCGGCGAACTGGAGATCAAAAGCTGTCGGCCCGAACATTTGACGGCCGTCATCGAAAAACTCCGCGAGGCGGGCGTCGAGATCGAGGAGCTGAATCAAAGCTCGCTGCTGGTTCGCCGTTCCTCGGCAGGGTTGAAAGCCAAAGATGTAACCACCGAGCCGCATCCGCTCTTTCCGACCGATATGCAGGCGCAGTACATGGCCCTGATGACCCAAGCTGACGGAGTGTCGCATGTTACTGAAACGATTTTCGAAAACCGATTCATGCATGCATCGGAACTGGTTCGTATGGGTGCCGACATCAATATTTCGGGCCACACTGCGACGGTTCGCGGCAAGACCAAGTTAATGGGGGCGAAGATAATTGCTTCGGACCTGCGTGCATCCGCGTCACTCGTCCTCGCCGCCTTGTGTGCCGAGGGCGAGACCCTGATCGACCGTGTTTATCACATCGATCGCGGCTATGAAACGATCGTCCGCAAATTCCGCTCGCTCGGCGCCGACATCGAAAGGATCAAGTCCGGCATTGATACGGCCGTCGGGGAACAGGCGAAATAATTAACATTCCGCCCGCGGTGTGGTTTAATTGGGTTATTCGAATATGGTTGTCGAGGATTGCATTTTTTGTAAGATCGTCGCGGGCCGGATACCCGCGACACGGGTTTATGAGGACGATATTTGTATCGCCTTTGATGACCTTTCGCCGCAGGCCCCGACGCACATTCTAATAATTCCACGCGATCATATCGATTCGCTCGACAAAGCGGCTGAGGAAGACGCCGGGGCGATCGGCCATCTGCTCGTCGCGGCGGCCGAGATAGCAAGGCGGCAGGGCTTTGCGGAGGCCGGCTATCGTGTTGTGATCAACACGAACTCTGACGGCGGCCAGACCGTATTTCATCTGCATGTGCATTTACTTGCCGGGAGGCAGTTCGTGTTTCCGCCAGGTTAGGCCGCATACTTGTTGTTTATGAAAAGGGTTCTTATTATCGGCATTCTAGCGGCGCTTGCCGTCGCGGCCGCGAGTTGTTCGCGACGGTCGGCCAATGCCAACGACATGGCCAACTCGAATTCGGCTCCGGCGGCCCTGCCGGAGTTTGCCGATGCTAATGCCGCCCTTGCCGAGGGGACGAGGCTATTTGACGAGAATCAGACCGAACAGGCGATCGCCGCATTTCAAAAAGCCGTCGAATTGAATCCCGACCTCGCTGAGGCCCATTTCAAACTGGGGGTCGCCTACGCCCTGCTTGAGCGACAGATGTCCCAGAACGGCATGGGTGTACCGGTCGAGGTCGATCCCGAAGGTAAGAGGCCCGCGAAGACCCGCTCGGAGAAGGCGTTTGAGAGAGCGGTGGAGGCATATCAAAAATGGCTCAAAGACAATCCGGACGACGATAACGCCCACTTTTACCTAGGCCGTACATATAGCAAACTGCTTAAGGACGAAGAGGCGGAAAAGGAGTTTCGTCAGGCCGTCAAGCTGAAGCCCGAGGACACCGAGTATCAGACCGAACTCGGCGCCGTGCTGATCAAACTCGCACAGTACCGCGAAGCGATCGCCCCGCTTAAAAAGGCGATCGAACTCGACGGCACGAATGACCGGGCGATCGCGTTGCTCGAGGACGCTGAGGCGGGCCGTCAGCGTGTGGATTACGTTTCGAAAAATTCAAATGTGAACGCCAACACAAAGAGCAACGCAAACGCGAACGCCAATTCGAATGCCAACTCCGGCCCAAACTCGAGCACGAACACCGCTCCGCCCGCCAATGCCCGGTCGACGCCGGCTGCCCGCCCGTCAGTAACTCCTGCCGGGCCGCCTCGTGAGGTTCCGCGCAATCGGCTCGCCAATCCGCCTGCAAATCGCCCCGGCAGGCCAAATTGACCCATCTCGCCAGTGTCGCGAAAAAACACACCTGCCGGTATCGTGTGTCAACTTGACATTCGGTGCGGCTGGATCAAATATACGTTTTAAGGAGCGGAGTCGCGCAGCTATGGAGCCTGACAACAAGACAGTCGAACTATCGCTCGAGCGCAAGGTCGCTATGCACGAAGCCCGCGAGGGCATCATTGACCGTCTCGCACGCGACCTGCCCTCAAACATAGACCTCGAGCGCTTTCTAAACGTAATAGTCTCCGAGATCGGGCGGATGCTGCAGGCCGATCGGTGTGATCTGCTGCAGCTCAGTGAGGGTAAGGAACTCGTCATCAGCCACGAGTGGCGTAAGGACAGATCGGTACCAAAGAGCATCGGGACGAAGTTTCCTTTCGACTCAGCGAAACTGGCTGAACTCCTCGATTTTACAAAGCCGCTCAGGATCAATGACGTCTCGAAGGTAAAGGACCCGACGCTCAAATTCTTTGCAAAGGCCCTCGATACTCGTTCGCTTCTTGTCATTCCGATAATGATCAGCGGCGAGGTGCTGGGGCTGCTCGGGCTCCACGACACGAGAAAGGCCCGCATCTGGCTCGACGACGAGGTTGCCTTCCTCGAATCTATCGCGCGTCATCTGGCGATCGGCTATCGCTACACAAGCCTGTACGTGACACAGGAAATGGAATCGCGACGCACGAACGCTCTGCTCGAGATAGCCAACACGCTGAACTCACATTCAGATTTCAACCAGGTCTCCGAGGACGTTATCGAGCGGGCGATCAACCTCGTAGGTGCCGATTACGGAGCCCTCGGCGTACTCGACCAAACCGAGCAGCGGATCTCGCTGGTGACATTTAAGTCGGCCGAGGGCATTAAGCTCGGAAAGATGCTGCGGATGATCGAGCAATACAACAAGTCGGTCGATCTCGCGACGTTTCCGGCTCTTGGCGAACTGCTCAAAGATGGAAAGACGCTGAAGCTCGCGGATACCGAACTGCCGTTCGCGATACGCATCTTCTTTAACACGCAGCTTCGAGGGAAAGCGGCACTTGTTGCCCCTGTTCATGTTGCAGGCAAGGCGTTTGGGCTGCTCGGATTCGTTTGGAGCAAGCAGAGCCAATTCGGCGATCATGATATTGCTCTCATCGAGGGCATCGCGGACCAGATCGGCACAGCCCTCGAGCGAGATCAACTATCTACCGAGGTAATGCGGCTCCGCAGCGAACTGCACCAGCGACAAAGCGAGATCGTTGGCCAGGCGCCGGCAATACGGCGCGCGATCGAACTCGGGCTCAACGTCGCGAACACGAGTACGACGGTTTTGATCACGGGCGAGTCCGGCACCGGAAAGGAGCTTGTTGCGAACCTGATCCATTACAACTCGGGCCGCGAAAGCAAACCGTTTATCAAGATCAACTGTGGAGCGATACCGGAAACGCTGCTGGAATCAGAGCTGTTCGGGCACGAAAAAGGCGCGTTTACCGACGCGAGGGCGCAGCGACAGGGCCGATTTGAGGAGGCGAACGGCGGTACGCTTTTCCTGGACGAAATCGGAGAAATGTCGCCGCAGGCACAGGTACGGCTGCTTCGCGTGCTGCAGGACGGCGAGTTTACGCGTGTCGGCGGCAAACAGGTCATCAAATCGGATGTTCGCGTCATCGCCGCGACGAATGCCGACCTTGAGCGGGCCATCGAGGAAGGCACGTTCAGGAAGGACCTCTATTACCGACTCTCGGTTTTTCCGATCTCGCTGCCCCCTTTGCGCGAACGCGTCGAGGACATTCATCTACTTGTTATCCACTTTCTCGAAGACTATAAGGAAAAGACGGGCCGGTTTGTCTCCGGTATCTCAAAGGAAGCCATGCGGGCAATGGTCAGTTATAATTGGCCGGGCAATGTTCGCGAGCTCGAAAACGCCATTGAGCGGGCGGTGATCATTTCCTCAGGGCGGCAGATCGAACTGGACGACCTTCCCGAGGCGATCGGCCGTCATGCCGGCGAGGGCACGTCTTATGCCCGGCACGAACGGGCGACAAGCGCCGCCTACGCTGACGGGATACGGATCGACCTGCCCGCTTCGATGGACGAGATAGAAAAGAAAGTGATCGATGCAACGCTGGATTACACCGAAGGCGACAAGTCGCGGGCTGCCCGCCTGCTCAATATCGGCCGCAAAACGCTGTACCGCAAGCTTGAGCAGTATGAGGCCGAAGGCCGGTAAGGAGACCAGTCAATGAATGAGGTTACTCGCGAATGGGTCACGACAGGGGTGTTTGTCGTTTTCTTTATCATCGCAATTGTTCTTGAGACCCTGTGGATTATACGCAAGGGTTGGGCGACCCCGCCAAAGTCGGTTGCGTACGTGATGCTGACGGATACGCTGAGCCTCTGCATAGGTTTCTTTGTTCCATTCGTGATCATCGGGACGATGCTTGCCCTTGCCTGGGGCGGCGGAATGAACGATATTCCCGGCGGCGATGCGACCGTTTGGGCCGCGATCGCGTTTGCGTTGCTGTTCCCTTTTATCTTTCTGTTTCTTGTCAAGCGGACTTTTCTCGCCCTGTTCAAAATACGCTCAGGCCGCGAGGCATGGCTCTATTCGATAGCGGCGACCGTGCTATCGCTTATTATCTCGTTTGGCCCGCCGGCGATCTTCTTTTACGTCTCTAAGCTCTTTTAGCATGGATCTAATCATCGGCACCGCGGGACATATAGACCATGGCAAAACAGCTCTGGTCAAGGCCCTGACAGGCATCGATGCCGACCGGCTTCCGGAAGAAAAGCGGCGGGGCATAACGGTAGATCTCGGGTTTGCCGAGATGAGTGCCGGCGAGGGCCACTTTGGATTTGTTGACGTTCCGGGCCACGAGCGGTTTGTTAAGAACATGCTTGCCGGTGCGAGCGGCATCGACGTAGTGATGCTGGTTATCGCGGCCGACGACGGGGTGATGCCGCAGACGCGCGAGCATTTTGATATCTGTCGCCTTCTTGGTGTCCGTTCCGGGATCATCGCCATAACCAAGTGCGACCTTGTTGATGAGGAGACGCTTGAGCTTGCAATAATGGAGGCCGCCGAACTCGTGGCCGGCTCATTTCTCGCTTCGGCACCGATGATCGCCGTAAGCTCGAAGACCGGCCGGGGGATCGAAGAGGTCAGAACGGCGTTGGCGGCCGCGGCAGCTTCAGGGGAAAAGCTCGCCGACCACCGCATCACTCGACTTCCCATCGACAGAAGCTTTTCGATGAAGGGATATGGAGCGGTCGTCACGGGCACACTCGCGTCGGGCGAGATCGGCAACGGCGACGAATTGGAACTGCTGCCTGCTGGACGGCGAGTAAGGGTGAGGGGTCTCCAGTCTCACGGCCGCCCGGTCGAAAATGTTACCGCCGGACGCCGTGTCGCGGTCAATCTCGCGGGTATAAGCCATGATGAGATCGAACGCGGCATGGTGCTCGCCGCTGCCGGCGTCCTCGTGCCGACACAAATGCTGGACGTAAATATTGAGGTGCTTGCCGATTCGCCCCGACCGATAAAGTCGAGACAGCGCGTCCGACTACATATCGGCACCGCTGAGGTGCTCGCGCGCGTAAGGATCATGAACGACACCGACGAGCTCGTGGCCGGCGGCAGCGGATATGCGCAACTGACGCTTGAAAGCCCGGTCGCCGCTATTCCGGGCGAGCGATTTATCATCAGGAGCTATTCGCCCCAGAGAACCATTGCGGGCGGCGAGGTGATCGACAATCTGCCCGCCAAACATCGCCGTAGGGACCATGCCGCAGTAAATGCCTTTCTAGAGAGCCTGAAGGATTCTGAGTCATTGGCGACGAGAATT
>CAYSMU010000041.1:0-12551 GCA_964432145.1 uncultured Chloracidobacterium sp. | reverse complement strand
GATCAGGCCTTTGTATGTCGCCGCCGCGATCGGGCCATCAACGAGGCCTCCGCGAACCTGCGTCTTTAGGATCTGAACGGTCGGCAAATGGGTGTCTTCGGGAAATTCGCCACCGGCAGGCAGGCCTTCGAACATCGATGTGCCCCACGGGTTGCGTCCCAAGAGCCAATCGCGGTGAGCGAGCATCGACGCGTGGTATCTTTTGTCGCCGGTCATCAACTCGTAAAGATGCACCTGCGTTATAAATGCGACGACGAGGTTATTCGAACACCAGATGAACGGAACGCCGATGCCGAAGGTGTTCGTCTTTCCGCGTTCGACGATGCGTTCGATGCCGCTGCGGTAGTAACCGGCGAGTTCGCGTCTTGTCCTGGCATCGACAAGCGGATAAAGAGCGAAGTGTCCGACATTGGTGAACGGGTACATTTCGTAATGCCGCGACATTTGTTCGCCCATCGACGAATCCGGATACTCTATCCATGATGTAGTGCCGGCAATCTTGGCATAGCGTTTCGCGTCCCAAAGATAAACTGATCTACGAGTCGCCTTGTAAAGTTCGGCGGCGGCGTACTCCATATCGTCGGCCCAGGTGATCTCGTTGTAGCGGTACGGGGCTCCGAATGAATTGCCCTGCTGAAAGCCTTCCTGCCGTTTGCCCATTGCGTACAGTTCTTCGGCCGCTTTCAGGCATTTATTGGCGAAAGGCGCGTCCCTGAGATCCGCTTTCCAGATCCGGAAACCGATCGCCATCGCCGCGGCCGAGCGTCCGGCGATGTTCGCGACACCGGTTGACTTGCTCTTGAATTGACTCAGGCCTTGCGGCTTGCCGTCAGCGAAATACACCGGCCGATAACTGTTTGGCCCCCAGCCGTAATCTGCATTGTCGTTGTCCGGTATCTTAAAACCGCGATGGTCGCGGTCATCAGCAACTTGATGAAAAAGCTGATCGGCTTTCGGGTGAAGTTTGTGGATCCAGTCGAGGCCCCATTTCGCTTCGTCGAGAATGTCAGGGATACCGTTCGGAAATGCGCGTCCCAGAGCGTCAACGAAGTCGCCGAACTTCGTTTTCTCGAGTTCGTAAGCGAGCATCATCCGGGCCGTAGCGTTGCTGGCCGTGATCAGATATTTGAGCTGATCGCCCGCGTCATGCCAGCCGCCGCTCGCGTCCACGAAAGATTCGTCCGGCATCGGACCATAAAATGATCGCCCGTCACGCTGGTGGCAGACCATGTCGAGAAACGGATTATAACCGCACCGCTGCTGCCGCATGAAAAAGAGAAGGTCGTCGTGAAACGCCGGATATGGGCCGATCGAAAACTCCTGGGACGCGCGGGCGTCGGGAAGTTCGATGAAGTATCGGCCGGGTTTTGCGAGGGAATTGAGATCCAGCGTGTAGTAATTCGGAAATGGCGCGTCCCAATTCACTTGGTTCGCAGCACGAACATCACCGGTGAATGCGACAGCCCGCGAGGCTGCGTCCCTGACGACGAACTTGCCTGAGATCGGCGCTTTAGAGAACGCGACAGCGATCTTCGAATCATTCGGAAGATAGCCGGCTTGATTGACGCGGATAAAGACATCCTGCGCCGGAATTGCGAGGGTGGCCATCAGCAATATCGCTGTCGAGAGCATAAGCCGCTTCACCTGGACGAGTGGGAAATAGGTCGGACAAAGACTCAGGACTTTCATTCGCGTGGTTTGGATTAAGAACAGCCGACAGCTCTCAGCTGTATTCAATGCTTTCCTGTTTCATATCGTGCTCCGTTCCAATGCCGTGACCGCAATGCGTCCCAGGGCCGCGACGAAGTGGTTGAAGCTCGCAAACCGTTTATCCTTCGTAAAACCCTTTACATATCTAGCATAGATCTGCTGTGCG
The DNA here is from genome assembly GCA_964432145.1 of uncultured Chloracidobacterium sp. Classification (GTDB taxonomy): domain Bacteria; phylum Acidobacteriota; class Blastocatellia; order Pyrinomonadales; family Pyrinomonadaceae; genus OLB17. The sequence goes on along the minus strand of CAYSMU010000041.1, from coordinate 10,675 downwards.
ATTACCGCGATCTTGAATGTCCCGAATACGTAATAGAAAAGCATGTCCGGCACTGCGCGTCCCAGAGACTCCGAGTACATATCGACGAGCTGCCGCCGCGAAATGTTCTCCATCAGAACTCGTGGGTTGAAGGGCATGTTGAGAAGTTCATCGCCTGCGTCCCAGGACATCCAATACCCGAGGGTTGTACCGAGGTCCATCAGCGGATCGCCGATCGTGACCATTTCCCAATCGAGCACCGCCGTGATCCTTGTGAGATCCGACGGATCGAGCATAACGTTGTCGAACTTGTAATCATTATGGACGAGCGATGCTGCCGACTCGGCGGGTATGTTCTCATTGAGCCATTTGATCGCGGTTTCGAGCGCGTCCCAGGAATCGGTCTTCGCGTTGAAATAACGTTTTGTCCAGCCCTCTACCTGACGACGATTATAGCCATCGGCGCGTCCCAGAGATTCCAGGCCGGCTGATCTGTAGTCGAGCCGGTGGAGGTCGGTTAGATTTTGGATGAAGGGGCGGCAGACGTTTAGACGAAAGTCTTGGGAATTCTCAAGGTTGTGTTTCGCCCTTGCTAACGCGCTGGCTTCCGCATTTTCGCCGTGCGTCCCAGGAATCCGTCCGCGGATTATCAGGCCGCGGCGCCGTTCCATTAGATAGAACTCGCTGCCGATCACTGCCTCATCATCACAGAACAGGAGCGGCTTCGGCGCCGGCGAATAGACCGCCGAGAGATTCGAGAGCACGTCAAACTCACGCCTCATATCGTGTGCCGACTTGACCGTATTGCCGAATGGCGGCCGGCGAAGCACGTATTCGTCGCCTCCGATGCGAACGAGATACGTCAGATTTGAACTGCCGCCGGGAAACTGCTCTATCTCAACTTCCCGCTCACCTGTTCCAAGCTCCGCTTCAAGGAACGTGCGCAGCCGTTCTGCATCTACCTCTTCACCTTTACGGACCGGACCTGTCTCTGCCGTATGCATTTTTTGCCTTTCTCCCGGAGACAAAATATTAACATCAGTCGAGTCAAATTCGGGCCTTATGGCCATTCTATTAGCTCATTTATCAAATAATTGAGTTTTCAAAGATCTACTCTACAATACACTGTTGCATAAATGAAATGATTTGTCAAGTACTTTTTTTCGAAACTTCAAAAAAATATTTTCGCAGCGCGAAATTGTGTCGTTTAGACGGGCATTATGCTATTTTGACGGTATGGATTTTGAGGCATCGGAACGCACGCGCGAGGTGGGCACTCGTCTAGCCCATTTCATGGACGAATACATCTATCCGAATGAGCCGGCCTATATTGCGGAAATCAATACCGGCGACCGTTGGGAGGCGTCGGAACTGGTCGAACTGCTCAAGGAAAAAGCGAAGGACGCTGGGCTATGGAATCTGTTCCTGCCAGATGTCTCGGGCCTTACCAATCTCGAATACGCACCGCTCGCAGAGATGATGGGCCGCGTGCCGTGGGCAAGCGAGGTCTTTAATTGCTCGGCCCCCGACACAGGGAATATGGAGGTGCTCCATCTCTACGGTTCGCCCGAGCAAAAGCTCAAATGGCTGCGGCCGCTGCTAGACGGCGAGATCCGATCCTGCTTTGCCATGACCGAGCCCGCGGTGGCCTCATCCGATGCCACCAATATCGAAGCTTCGATCGTCGCGGACGGCGATGATTATGTTCTGAACGGCCGCAAATGGTGGTCGACGGGCGGCGGCGACGCGCGGTGCAAACTCGCGATCTTTATGGGCAAGACCGATCCGGCGGCGGCAAAGCACCTGCAGCAGTCGATGGTCCTCGTGCCGATGGATGCCCCGGGCGTTAAGGTCGAGCGCATGCTGAACGTCTACGGCTACGACGACGCACCGCTCGGGCACGCGGAGATCATGTTTGATAAAGTCCGCGTGCCGAAAGAGAACCTTTTGCTCGGTGAGGGACGCGGGTTCGAGATAGCCCAGGGAAGGCTTGGCCCCGGGCGTGTTCATCATTGTATGCGTCTGATCGGTATCGCCGAGCGATCGCTTGAATTGATGTGCGAACGTGCGAGGTCACGGACGGCGTTTGGCAAGACTGTCGCCGAGCAAGGCATTGTTCGCCAATGGATCGCGGAGGCCCGATGTGCTATCGACCAGGCGAGACTGCTTGTTCTGCGGACTGCGTGGATGATGGATACAGCCGGTAATAAGGCTGCTCGCCGCGAGATCGCAATGATCAAGGCTGTCGTCCCCAGGATGGCTCTGGAGGTCATCGATCGAGCGGTCCAGGTCCATGGCGGTGGCGGCGTATGCCAGGACTTTCCGCTTGCCCAGTTTTGGATCTACGCCAGAACTCTCAGGCTCGCTGACGGGCCCGACGAAGTTCATCTCGAATCCATCGCGAAGATGGAGCTCAAAAATAGCGCCCAAAGATGATCGTTCACTTTGCCGGACGAAACAACCTTAATGCCAAGTACCGACGAAACCATAGGCCCGGCTGAAACCATCAGCGCAGGGGAAGCGAAATTTGAGGCCATTCGAAACAAGGCAGGGCTTGTGCTGGCTCCGGCCGTATTTCTGATAATTTGGTTCTTGCCGTTGGCAGGCGTGAAGCCCGAGGCACACCGACTTGCTGCCGTGATGGCCGCGGTGATCGTCCTGTGGCTGTGCGAATCGCTGCCAATGACAGTGACCGCACTTGCCGGGGCGGCTGCAGCCGTCATCTTTCAGGTCGCAGATGCCAAGACGGTCTTTGCTTCATTTGCAGATCCGCTGATCTTTCTTTTCATCGGGTCGTTTATCCTGGCACGTGCGATCTTTGTCCACGATCTCGACAAGCGAGTGGCGTTCACCGTTCTCTCTTGGAATCTCATAGGTGCCCGTCCGTCCCGCATCCTCTTCGCTTTCGGGGCCGTGACGGCATTCATCTCGGCTTGGATCTCGAACACGGCGACGACCGCGATGATGTTCGCTATCGGCCTGTCGATCATCACGTTTTTGGTCCGCCAGGAAAAAGAGACCGGCGTCAAGATAAACCGCGGCTACGCGACCGCTATGATGCTGATGACGTCTTTTTCAGCCTCGATCGGCGGGCTGGCGACGCCGATCGGAACGCCGCCGAATGTGATCGGGATCGGTTTCATGCGAAACCTCGTCGGAGCCGATATCTCATTTTTCAAATGGATGCTGATCGGGACACCGGTCGTCATTATTCTATTTCTCTTTCTGTGGCTCTATCTCAACAAGCTTGCTCCCGCCGGAGTAAAGGAGATCGAGGGAAGCGAGGAAATGCTCGACCACGAGCGTGACAAGCTTGGCCCATGGACCCGAGGTCAGCGTTCGGTGGTTATCGCTTTTGCCGCGACAGTACTGATGTGGATCGTGCCAGGTGTGATCGCGTTGGTCTTGGGTGAGCAGAGCGAAACATACAAGATGTTGAGCAATCGCATTCCCGAAGCGGTAGGTGCGATCGTCGGCGCGACTCTGCTTTTCCTGCTGCCGGGCAACGCTGCGGGAGAAAAAGCTATTACCTGGCACGACGCAGTAAGGATCGATTGGGGTGTTATCTTTCTGTACGGGGGCGGTTTTGCGTTGGGCGTACTGTCGTTTCAAACGGGCCTTGCCGAAGCCGTCGGCCGCGGCCTTACCGATCTATTGCCCGTGTCGGGCGGCTTCGGGCTGCTAGTCGCGTCGGTTATGGTTGCCATTATCGTTTCGGAAACGACGTCAAATACCGCATCGGCAAATATGGTCGTGCCTGTTGTGATCGCCATCGCGCAAGCGCAGAATGCCGATCCCTTCTTACCTGCTCTTGGAGCGACGATGGCGGCAAGCCTTGGCTTTATGTTGCCCGTCTCGACGCCGTGCAACGCGATCGTTTACGGCTCGGGCTACGTACCGCTAATGAAGATGGTCAAATATGGGATACTGCTCGACATCGTCGGAGCGATCGTGATCATCTCGTTCGTCTGGCTGCTCGGTCCGCTCGTCCGATAGCAGCCTAGATGAAGTTGGTGTGCATCGCATCAGAGCCGATACAGTAATTGATGAACTTATTCTTTGATTCGAACATACAGGGAAGCCGGCAGTCGTTCCTTGGCGAATGAGCGTTCATCAACGCCACCGTTTCTTCGTCATACCACATTTCCGAGAATTTCCGGTCGGCGATCGAGCCGATCAACCCCTTGTCGTTATACGCGAGCATGCAGCACATGTATACATTACTGTCGGCACCGACATATGGAACGAGATGCTTCATCGGACAGAAGTCGTAATCCTGTGTGCCGTCAAAAAGGTCCTTGACGCGGTCGTTGAAGAGATTGAAAACGGTAAAGGTCTGGTCATCGAGATCGGCGTGGGTTTTCGCGACCTCGTCGCGAGCTTCATCGAACCAGCCGTCAAAATAGGAGAATCCGTGATTGGTGAACGCGGCAGAGATGCGGATGTTGTCGACGCCGATCTCTTTGAATAACCGTGCTGCCTGATAGACCTCACGATAATTCTCCTTTGTGACGACGAAGCCGATGCCGAGTATGGTATTGCCGGATTTGGTCCTGGCGAGCTTCTTGACGTTTGCGAGCATCATCTCGTGCTGCTTTTCGGTGACGCCCCGTACGCCGATATAAGTATCTTTCTCAAACGAATCGACGCTTACCCGCACCCACGAGCTGTTAGACATCAATTCGAGCGTCCGGTCGGTAAAAAGAACACCATTCGTCACCATACCGACATCCATTCCTCTGCTGAACGTCAGTTCGAGGGCCTTAACGATATCTTTATGAAAGAGCGGCTCGCCGCCGCCAGTGTACTGTATCGCACGACAGCCACCGTCTGCGAGATCGGCGATCAGCTCGAGCAGTTTAGCGGTTTCCATCTGGTCGCGGCACTCGAAGTTCTGCGATGACGAGTATCCGTGCATCCTGTACGCACAGAAGCTGCAATTTTGATTACACCGGTTTGTTGGTACCAAATGTACCTGGAGTGGGAAGATATGGCCCCTATTTCGCAGTCTCTGGAGTATCTCTGGGTGGTGGACGATCTTATACGGCGAGTATTCTGTTCTTATCATTGGTTTATATACCGACCGGCGGCTGCCCCCTTATTCCAGATCAGGGAGTGCGGCCGGACAAAAGGAGAATAGGGGCAATGAGCCATTTCGCCTATGACTTCGATCACATTGACTGAGTCTCGTTCTGTCATACTGACAATATTTCTCTCATAGTGAGTTAAACATTGTAAAAAGATGTTGACAGAGTTTGTGTATTCCTGTAACTTTTAACTGTTACGACTACACGGTCGTGCACCCATCGCCACCGATGCGGCAGAGTTTTCTTGGCAAAAGTAAGTTCTGAAGGCCACGATTCGTGGTCGCAACATCCGAAACAAATGCGGGTTTCACGCACATCCAACTGTTAACCAGTCTGACGAACTTCCCCCCGCCTCAACAAGATTTATTTGGTGGCCAAAAGAACCTCAGAAACGAAACCCGCACTTCGGATGGAACAAAGGAAGATCTTCGTTAGAGCCAAAAGCGTTGCACTGATGTCAATAAGGAGCAAGAAACACAATGTTCGGTAAAAAGAAAAGCGTTGCCGGTCTGGATATCGGTTCGAGTTCGATCAAAATGGTCGAGCTTGACGGCAAGCTGAACAACCTAAATCTGGTGAGCCTCGGTTTCGAGAATCTGCCCGCCGATACGATCATCGATGGTCAGATAATGGAGCTTAATGTCGTCTCCGACGTTATCCAGAGTGTCTGCGCCAACCATCAGGTAAACGCGACGAACGTTGTCACGGGCGTAAGCGGACATTCTGTCATTTTGAAGAATATCGTTCTCCCGCCGATGACCCGAGAAGAACTCGAAGAATCCATCGACTGGCACGCTGAGGAGCACATTCCTTACGATCTCGCCGATGTCAGCCTCGACTATCAGATAACGTCCGAGACGCCGGAGGCGACCAATGTCCTTATTGCGGCCTGCAAACGGGAGCGGATCGACAATATCAAGCAGGCGATCCAACTCGCGGGCAAAACACCGGTCGTCATAGATGTCGACACCTTTGCCCTGCAGAACTGCTACGAGGTCAACTACAATCCGGCCGAAGACGACGTCGTGACGCTGCTTAACATCGGAGCCTCGACGATGAACGTAAATATCGTCAAGGGCACACGTTCGCTATTCACACGTGATATCACCGTGGGCGGCAGCCAGTTTACGGATGTTTTGCAGCGGAGCCTGGGGCTCAACTTTCAGCAGGCGGAAGCGGTCAAACGCGGCGTTGTCGATGCGGTCGACGGTATCGAAGAAAAATCGATCGAACCACTGATGAACAATGTGACCGAGATAGTCGCGATGGAGATCCAAAAGACATTCGACTTTTATCGTGCCACGACCGAGGACAACGAGACGATGGTCCAGAAGATCCTGATCTCTGGCGGCGGTTCGAAACTTGTCGGGCTTGCGGAAGAACTTTCGCAGCGGCTGGAACTGCCGGTCGAGGTGCTCGATCCGTTTCGCAACATAAAGATCGACAACAAGAAATTCGACCCGGATTACCTCAGGGAGATCGTTCCTGAAATGGCGGTGGCCGTTGGTTTGGCAGTAAGGGGAGTTTAACCACAATGATAAAGATCAACCTACTTAATTCTGTCACAGAGAGACAAAATGGGGCCGCCGTTGCGGTCGACCGCAAGATCTCAAGTCCTGGTTCTCGCCTCGCTCTCATGTCTGTCGTTGTCGCGTTGCTCCTCGCGGTCGTGATCGGTTGGGATGTGATCAGTACCCAGATGGCAAAGGCCGAGGCCGAACGCCAACTGGACGAGCAAAAGCGTATCGAAGCCGACCTTGCGGTCGTGATAAACGAGCAAAAAGAACTCGAGGGAAAGATCGCGAATATCGACGCCCGCATCGAGGCGATCAAAAAGCTGAGAGCCTCGCAGGCAGGCCCGAGTGCGGTGCTTGACGCGGTGCGCGAACGTATCGCGATGGTCCCCGGCCTTTATCTCGAAAGTATCGAGCAATCCGGCGAGAGCCTGCTCATAAAGGGAAATTCGCCCGATGAGGCCCAGGTAACGCAGTTCGCACGCAGCCTGGAATTCTCGAACGGCCTCTTTTCGAACATGAATATCGAGACCGTACGTGCCGAGGTCCAGAATCAGGCCGCACCGCAAAAGGTCAATGCCGAGGGTGAGGCGAACAAAGTCCAGATCGTGAATTTCACGGTCAAGGCTACGTACACACCGTCCAAGGCCCCGAGCCCGGGCGGCGCGAACCCGACCACCGCTTCCGCTGCCGGACCGGCAGCTCCTGCCCAACCGGCGCAGGTCGCAAAGAACTAGAATGGGCGCTGACACCTAAAGAAATAAGGAAATCATCATGTTAGAGAAAATCAAGAATCTAAAGTGGCACTTCCAGCTGATACTACTTATTAGTGTTGCCGCACTGCTCTATTCAGGCGTCTGGTACATGTTCACCAGCGAAACGCGGGCAGAGGTCACAACACTCAATGACCAGGTGTCCCAGCTCAAGGCTAAGAACGAGGCAGCCCGCGTCGCTACCCAGCGTATCAATGAGTTTCGTGCTCTGTATGCGAGTAAGGCCGAGGAATACGAAGAACTAAAGGTCCTCCTGCCGGAGCAGCGAGAGATCACCAACGTTCTCCAGGGGCTTCAGGATACCGCCAACGGCAGCCGAATGGTCGTCATGAGATTTGCTCCGCGAGATGATACGCAGCAAGATTCGATAATGGCAAAGCCGGTCGAGATCGAAGTGGATAGTAATTTCACAAACCTTCGAGCGTTTTTCGAATCGATGGCAAAGCTTCCGCGTATCGTCTCGATCACCGATTTCAAGATCAACCAGCTCGACAAACAGACGGATACACGCACGATCCACGCCCAGTTTCTGCTGACGGCATACTATGCGGCTCCGACCGATCTAAATGCCAAGCCGGCCAACGGTCAGCCCGCTGCCCCTGGCCAACCCGCCGCACCCGCAGCCGCTCCCGGGGCAGCCCCAGTACAGCCGGCACCCCAGCCTGCGGGCCAGCCGAAACCTGCTGCGTAGTACGTCAACCTTAAGATCCACAGAGAGAAAGCCATGATCAACATAACGAAATTCAAAGAGTTCGCATGCCTTGCCGGTGTGGCCGCCATTCTTCTTCTCGCGAGCGGGAGTTCCAACGAGGCGAACGCGCAACGCGATCCATTTAAGAAGGCAGGTTGGGCGACCCCGCGCAAAGAATCCACAGGCTCGTCAGCCGGTAAGGCCGCCAAGCCTGGCACGGGAACAACGGCCGTTCCGGTGAATTACGGCCCTCCGGCGATCGAAGCTCGTATCGAGTACTTCAAACGGCTACGCGATATCGCGGCTTCAAATGGAACCCCGCTGCCCAAGGTCACGAGTGTGCTGACCCTCGCCGAAATGGCGGTAACCGGCATCTTCAAGACGCCTCGCGGGTATGCTGCGATGATCGAGGCCACTCCGATCAAGCTTTCGTACACGATATATCCGGGCGAGAAATTCTTTGACGGCCAACTCGTCGCGGTCGAAGAGAATCGGCTCGTCTTCCGCAAGGTAACTAAGGTCGGTGAAGGTAAGTTTGTAGCGTCGGTAGAGAATAAGCCACTTAAGACCTATTCTACCAAGGCTCAGGTCGAAGGGACGGCACCGGCACAACCCGGAGATAAACCGGTCCAGACCGCCAGTAACGAGCCGCCGCCTGCCGCAGGAAAGCCAGCCAGATCATCGGGAAACCCGTTCCTTTCGCCCCTCGACGAAATGAACAGCCTGCCTGCGGACAAGCCGAAGGAAGCGCCGAAAAAAGACGCTAAGAAACCCACAAAAGTTGCGAAGAATAGCGGCAATTAAGCCGTTTTAGGGCCAAGCTCGACGAGCGTAAGGGCCAGTTTAGTCACGGAGGAAACATGATCTCTTTTACTCTTCTAAGCAAGTCGCTCACCAGGACTGCTCTTTCATTGACGATGGTATTGAGCCTGGCTGCTGCGATCTCGGCCCAGAAGGTCGAGCCGCAGTCGCAAGGCAAGCATTATGGCGAACCCGGCTTTCGCGGTGAGCCGATAAATCTTAATGTGGTGAACGCGGACATCCGCGACATCCTTAGCTACATAACGGATCAATATGGTATCAACTTCGTGATCGACAAATCTGTCAAAGATGTGCCGGTCACGGTGAAGGTCAGTGAGGTCCCGTGGAATGTTGCACTGGATTCAGTTCTTCAGTCCCAGGAGCTGGGTGTGCAGGTGAATGGCAACATTCTGCGCGTGGCTGACAATAAGACCCTCGCCAGCGAGGGAGAGATGTATCGCGAGCGGCAGAATAACCAGCTCGACACGACACCGCTTTACACCGAAATGATCCGCCTGAATTACGCAACCGCGGCTGGCGGATCCTCGCCCGAGGCGACCACCAGCGGCACAGCAGCCACGACCCCCAGCGGCAGCACAGCTCCGTCAGCCGGCGGTGGCGGCGGCGGCGGCGGAACCGGTTTGCTGCCGATCATTAAGCGCCGGTTGTCCCGACGCGGTTCGATCGAGATAGATCCACGAAGCAATTCGCTTATAGTTACCGACGTTGCCGCCAATATCGCGGCGATCAAACAGCTTGTAGCGATACTCGACCAGCCTGAGCCTCAGGTTGAGATCGAAGCCCGTATCGTAGTGGCGTCACGCAACTTCAGCCGCGACATCGGCGTTCAGTTGACAGCGCTTCTCAGCGGTGCTCGCGGCAGCGGCATCGGCGGCGGCACTCTGCCGAATACTCCGGCTGGTGTGCAGCTTCCGCTGACCCCAAATCCAAACATCACCAATGACCTTATGTCCAAGATCGCCAACACGGCGATCGGACTGACGACCGGCGTATTCGGTACCGCTCAGCTGAGCGCGATCATCTCGGCCGGTGAACAGAAAGGACAGGCTAAGGTCATCGCCACGCCGCGTGTGACAGCGGTAAATAACGAAGCCGCGGAGATCAAGAGTTCGACAAAGATCCCGATCACGACCATCCAGCCGGGTACCGGGGCCGGCGGAGCTTTAATAGCCACGACGACATATGTTGACGTGCCGCTGCGGCTCGCGATCACTCCCCAGATCACAGATCAGGGCACGGTCATCCTGACGGTAACGGCAGAGAATAGTTCGACGGCGACGGTTGTCGGCGGGGCACAGGCTCCGGCTATCAATACTCAAAGTATGCAGACAAAGGTCGTAGTTCCCGACGGCGGAACGACCGTTGTTGGCGGAGTTCTATTTGATGACGAACGTGAAAGTCAGGATCGGACACCGGGCCTCGGCAGCATCCCGATCTTGGGGAATCTCTTCAAGCGAAAGGGTGTCCAGCGAAATACGAACGAGATACTGTTCTTCATCACTCCGCGTATCACCCGCAACGATTTCGCAACCAATCAGAATGGTGCGGCGCCGAGATCGACGACGATCCTTCAGCCGGTCCCGATGGGCAATCCGCCCTCGAACTCGCAGCCGGTTGCTGAACCCGCCAACCCGGTAGTACTTCAGGCTCCTGGATTGATCAAGCCCGAGCCGGCAGCAAAGCCCGACAAGCCGTAGGCTTCGGCAGTTCAATGTTTCTTCCGATGCCCGTCAGGCTCAGCCTGACGGGCTTTTTCTTGTCTATTCGGGAATGTAGCCGTTTGGAACGGGGCGGTCGCCGAGGCTTCCC
>CAYSMU010000040.1:0-12632 GCA_964432145.1 uncultured Chloracidobacterium sp. | reverse complement strand
GTACGACCCAGCCGCCGCTCCACATTTTATAGATTGCAAAAAGCCCGACGATCCCCGTTGCGATGCTGGTGCCGATCGCCGCTCCTGCCGTGCCAAAGGCCGGGACCGGGCCGAGGCCGCTGATAAAGACGATGTTGAGCAGCAGATTAAGGACGGTCATCGCAATTCCCAGCATCATCGGTGTTTTGGCGTCGCCCGCCGATCTTAGAGCACCGCTCGTCATGAAGAAGATGAGCAGGCCAAAGCTGAAAACGAACGTGATCCGCAGGAACGGAAGCGCCTCGGCCTTGACCCCGGCGTCCGCGTTGACCAGATCGAGCAGGTATGGGGCCGTAAAGTAGCCGATCGGGGCCATTATTCCCACGGCGAGTATCACCGCCGTCAGGAATGCCTGATAGACCGTGCGATTGACCTTTTCGACCTCGTGAGCACCGGCAAAGCGGGCAACGAGAACGCTCATCCCGGTAAAGAGCGAAGATATGAATACAATAACGACGAGGAATATCTGAAAACTGATGCCAATGGCGGCATTTGCCTTATAGCCGACGAGATTGCCGACCAGAACGTGATCGACCATCCCCTGCAGGCCCGCGATCATGTTGGTGAGCATCGTCGGCCAGGCGATCTTCCAAACAGCGGCACCGAGCGGACCTTCGACGATCGAGCGGTCGTAGCGCGGCTTAACAGTCTCCGAGTTCTGTGGTTCCGAGGTTTCGGATTCGATGAAGTCGCTCATTCGTAGGTCTATAAAGGATAGATCAAAGCCGGGCTCAACAGAAACCGGCCGAGGTTAAGAGATGTTAGTTCCAATACATAATTTAATTGAGCGGGATGAGCCTGCGTATGCGCTCGTCTCTGAGATACAATCCGCCCCAGGCCGCCATTCCGAGCAGGATCTGGACGATAAAAGGGTCGCCGACCCGCGCGTGCGTCGCTATCGCACCGCCCATGTAAGCGGTGACCAGGATCGCACCGAGCACCGCGGTCCGCGGGATGAGATAAATGATGACGCATGAGACCTCGACAATCCCCATGTAATACATCTTACCGACACCCCAGCCCAGGTGTGCCAAACCCTCGTCAAAGCCTGCCGGTTGAATGAACTTGAAAGACGCGCTCATCAGCAGCATCAGCGCAACGATCGCGGTCAGTATTCGTCCCGTCCAAAGCATACCTTTGGACACCGGTTGTGTATTCCCGTTGTCGGTCATTATATTCACCTCAATTATCGGCCTTTATTCAAACACGATTTGAGTGAAAGGCCAAACGAAGCGGCAACAGGGTTGATAAAGGTATCCAACTGGAATATAACTAGCCGATATGAAGCAATGTCCCACCTGCGGAAGCACGTTTACTGATATTACGCTGCGTTACTGTCTCGCCGACGGTGCAAAACTCGAGGATCTTGAGGCCGAACAGGAGACGGTGGTCAGGGTCGCTGTGCCCGGTGAAAAGACCGAGAGGATATCGTTTCAGCCAACGCTACCCGGTGGGGCACCCGCGGGCCCTGAAAATACGCCCGGGACCACATCGACGACAGGCCTCAAAATAATGCTTATCGTCGCCCTGCTCGGCGTCGCAGCGGTCGCGGTATTTGGGGTCTTAGGATTAATGTACTTCAACACATCGTTGGGAGGCTATGGCGTGAACCGCAACCGGAATGTCGCTACACCCTCGCCTGCCCCTACTATCGACGACAACGATCAACTTCGTCAGAAGATCGCCGATCTGGAAAAACGATTGAATGAGAGCCGATCGGCGAATACTGCGGCTGAAATACCCGACAAGCTTCCAATGTCCCGCACCACAATGGGTGCCAGGGTCAACTCACCGGGCGACGGATTTCTGGCCCTTCGTACGCTTCCCAGCAGCCAATCGGGCGAGAGGATACTGAAAATACCTCACGGAGCGGTCGTTTCCGTCGGCGCCTGCGGGCCCGTGTCCCGTCCGGTCAGCCGCTCCGGGCGGTGGTGCCAGGCGAGCTACGGCGGTTATTCGGGCTGGGTATTCGACGGTTACCTGACCTATGTGTCAGACAACGAGAAAAAATGAAAGGGTGCGGCTCTTTTGTGAAGCGCCGCACCCGGTAGGTCTATTTGGTAGGTATAATTGAGGGTTGTTATGAATCGCCCAGAAATTTACGGCCGGGCGTCGCCGAATGGGGCGTAGTAAAATCTCCCCAATGTTTTGAAGCTCTTTGTATCAAACATCCTGCGTGCTCCGCAATCTGTACACACGCGATACGAACCTTGTTTCGTCGTAAACGGCCGGCTAAGATCTTTGTGCCAGCATCCGAAAAGCGAGGCCAAAAGGCCAACCGGTTTTCCGGACGAATCGACATTTCTATCAATTACACGTTCGGTTGTCAAACTTTGTTCCAAAAATCTTTGCATATTTTCCATCCCCCGCTTGTATCGCTTGCGGCTGCTTCCGTTTCTATGAACGATTTGCCGGGAAAGATTTGCATCTTTAAGATGTTTCGCGTTCAAAAAAGGTTCACTATTTTTTTGCCGCCAAACACCGGCTTTCTCTTAGTCCCTTATTTCGTTAAAATCTTCCAGAAAGATTCAGGAGTATGCAAAAAATGTTCAAGATGATAGCCCGTTCGCTGGTATTTAGTGTTTTTCTGCTCGTGACGTCCGTACCCGCATTCGGATGGGACGACGTCGGTCACAAGATCTCAGCGTATATCGCGTGGCAGCGGATGACGCCCGACGTCCGCGAGCGTGTGCATAAGATCCTCCTGGCGGCACCGGAGGATTCTCAGATTGCGACGTTCTATATGGCCTACGGAGCCCGAACCGAGGAGACCAGAAAGCGAGAGTTCTTCATGCTGATGGCCACATGGGCCGACATCATTCGCGACCGTAATTTTGCCACGCGATATAAGAACTACCATCACTCGAACTGGCACTACTCTGATAGATTTTGGCAAGTGAAGGACGGAAAGATCGACTATCTCCCCGCCCCAGATGACGGCGGGCAGGCTCTGAACAAACTCAACGATTTTGATGCGATGATCCGCGGCCGGGCCAACGATTCACAAAAAGCCGTAGCCATTGCCTGGCTCGAGCACCTTATTGGCGACCTGCACCAACCGCTCCATACATCGGCCCGCGTTACCGACGTTGAACCGAAGGGCGATCAGGGCGGCAACCTGTTTTTACTCACTCCACAGGGTACGCCCCGGGATAAGCAAGAGAACCTTCACTGGTTTTGGGATTCGATAGTCGTGCGAAATGTCCCCAATAAGGATAACGACTGTGAGTCCGACTTTATCGGCCCGCTGGCCGAGAAATTCATGAAAAAATATCCGTTCGCAAAGGTACAGGGCCGCCTCGCGTTGGGTAAATTCGACGAGTGGGCCGCCGAAAGCCTGAGAGCAGCTCAAACCGACGTGTTCTCATCTGACCTCGTTCGTTTTCAACCGCCATCTGAAAAGTACAAGAAGAAGGGGCTGAAGGTTGCCGAAGAACGCCTGACGCTCGCGGGCTATCGAATGGGAGAGCTGTTTAACCAGGTGTTCGGCTCCGCTGCGGCGTCGACAACGGGCCCAAACTAGTACCTTATGGATCCCCAGAAAGTTCTGAATTACTTCCGCTCGAGGCAGGCCGCGATGATCGAAGCGATCGGTGAGATCGTCCGTCTGGAATCGCCGTCGCATGACGCCGCTCGAAGCCGCGAGGTCGTCGATCGGATCGAGGCTCAGGCGAGAGGTACCGGGGCCGAGATCGAGGTCGAGAGAGTCCCGGTGGACGACGGAGACCACATTATCATCAGAGCTTTCCAGTCTGATGCTCAATGCTCGATGCTCCTCGGGCACACAGACACGGTACATCCCGTGGGCACGATCTCAAAGAATCCGACACGCATCGAGGACGACAATTTTTACGGCTGCGGTATCTTTGACATGAAGGCGAATATCGTCCTGATGATCGAGGCGCTGCGGTACTTCGCCGCTACCGGCACTCGTCCGCCCCGGCCGATAACCATCTTCCTTTCCTGCGATGAGGAGGTGGGCAGCCACACCGGCCGGGAACTGGCGGAACGCATCGCGGCAAACGCGATGCATTGTTTGGTCTTCGAGCCATCTGCCGAGGGCCGTGTGAAGACCGGACGCAAAGGCACGGGAATGTACACACTGCGAACGCACGGGATACCGGCCCATGCCGGGCTCGAGCCTGAAAACGGCGCCAACGCCATCGTCGAGATCGCCCGCCAGATCGAACTAGTCAGCGAACTTGGCGATGCGGCGCTTGGGACGACTGTCAATGTCTGCACTATCAAAGGCGGCACGACGTCGAATGTGATACCTGACCTTGCCGAGTGTGAGATCGACGTTCGCTTCGCTTCTATGGCCGAGGCCGAACGTGTTGATACCGCGGTGCGTTCACTGGCATCGTTTGACGAACGCGTCACGCTCGAACTAGTCGGCGGCATAAACCGACCGCCAATGGAGCGCACGGCTGAGGTCGTAGCATTATTTGAGAAAGCTCGCGGTCTGGCGGCTGGTTTTGGCTACGAACTCGGCGAAACACAGGTCGGCGGTGCGTCGGACGGCAACTTCATCGCGGCCCTTGGCGTACCCGTCCTCGACGGCCTCGGCATCGCCGGTGCGGGTGCTCATACGCTGAATGAGCATATTTTGGTGAGCGATATCGCGAACCGGGCAACGCTGGTCACTGCCTTGCTAAGATCGGCGTGAGGAAGAAATAATTGTAAATTGTTAACTGGAAAATTGTTAATTGGTCGTATGAAAGAGTCCGATGAAGGCCAATTTACAATTAACAATTCTTCAATTGACGATCTACGGAGGCGCGGCTTGTCCGGTGATGGGCGCGGTCTATAGTAGATCAGAACCATTGACATCTGTAGAACTACGTTCTACAGTAAAGTAGAAGCGTCGATGAGGATCTTTAAGAATAAGTGGTTCTCCAAATTCGCAAGAAAGGAAGGGATCGGCGATCAAAAACTGATCCAGGCAGTGCGGGAGGTTGAAGCCGGAAACATTGACGCAAATTATGGCGGCGGCGTGATCAAACAAAGGATCGGCAGGCCACAGGAAGGCAAATCCGGCGGTTACAGAACGATCATTCTTTTTCGTAAGGGCGATAAAGCCTTCTTTGTTTATGGTTTTGCTAAGAACGTGTTGGACAACATAGACAAAGCGGATGTGAAGGGATTTAAGAAACTCGCGAAGGTAGTACTTTCGGCCAGTGATCAGCAAGTAGAGAGCCTTTTGAAAAAGGGTGAGATCGAGGAAATAACGTCATGAAGAAAAACAAGGCGTACAGGAGCGAGGCGGCAGCGGCGATTCACGAGACCGCTGCGGGGCTTTTTGAAGCCGGTGTCATCGACAAACAAACGATGCGTGAGTTTGATGAGTCTTGCCTGACGCCGATCCATGAATTCACTCCGCAGCAGATCCGAGCACTTCGTGAGCGCGAACAGGTCAGTCAGACCGTGTTTGCGCATCATCTGAATATTTCCAAGGACTCGATCAGCCAATGGGAGCGTGGCGAAAAGCGTCCGGCGGGTCCATCGCTCAAGCTTCTCTCGCTGATAGAACGTAAAGGACTCGCTTCGATAGCATAGTTTGTTGGATTGCTGGTAACGGGAAGTTTGGTTCTGCTCACCTAAAATCAGTTGTTTGTTCAACCACCCGAAACGTTCGGTGGTTCTGACTCGGAGGCGCGGCTTGTCCGGTGATGGGCGCGGTCTTCAAAACCGTTGTGAGGCTGCGAGAGCAGTCTTAGGTGGGTTCGACTCCCACACGCCTCCGCCATTTTTTGATTTTGGATTGGGGATTTTAGATTTTGGATTCGAATGAAGAAGGACTTTAACCTACGGAGGTGAAAAAGATGACAGAGGTCGAATTCAAGAAACGGACAAAGGAAATAGCTCTTAGAGTTATTAAACTTGTTGGATCTTTACCGCGTTCAACGACAGCAGAGGTTATTGGTAAACAACTACTACGTTCCGGTACTTCCATCGGAGCAAACTACCGGGCGGCGTGCCGAGGAAAATCAACGGCCGACGTGCTGCATAAACTGGCGATCGTCGAAGAAGAAGCGGACGAAAGCCTGTACTGGTTAGAGCTTCTGATGGACTCTGAGATCGTTCCCTCTAAAAAATTATCTTCACTTTATTCCGACATCGACGAGATAGTCGCGATGACCGTGGCATCGATCAAAACGCTCCGGACCAAAAGCTCGGTCAATCCAAAATCCAGAATCCAAAATCCAAAATGAAAGAGTGGATCGCTCTCAATATGACCCCCGGTGTTGGGCCGCGTGCGGCGACGATGCTGCTTGAGCGGTTTGGTTCGCCGGACGCCGTATTTCACGCGCGTCGCCCCGAGCTCGAATCGCTTCGGCTCAAACCCGAGACGATCGACAGTATTATCAAGAACGAGTTTCATGACCGGGCGGCAGGCGAGCTTGAGCGCGTAAAGCAGCTCGGCGGCGACATTCTGATCCTTGACGACGGCAGTTATCCCGCGATGCTCCGCGAGATAGACGATCCGCCGCCGGTCCTTTATGTGAAAGGCGATTGGCAGGCGTGCTTCGACCAACCTGGCGTCGGCGTCGTGGGCTCGCGTCAGTGTTCGACGTACGGCGAGAACGCGTCTGAGATGCTCGCACGCGATCTGGCTTCGCGAGGAATTACGGTCGTCTCGGGCCTCGCCCGCGGGATCGACGCCGCGGCCCACAAGGGTGCGATCGCCGGCAAAGGCCGCACGATCGCTGTTATCGGCACCGGCATCGATGCAGTGTATCCGCGAGAAAATACAGGTTTGGTTCGCGAGATACTCGCGAATGGCGGATGCCTTGTTTCCCAGTTCCCTTTGGGCACGCCGCCGCTCAAGGACAATTTTCCTTACCGCAACCGCATCATCAGCGGCCTCAGCTACGGCGTGCTGATCGTCGAGGCGTCGGAACGGAGCGGTTCGCTGATCACGGCACGCCTCGCGTCCGAACAGAATCGCGAGGTGATGGCGGTCCCGGGCAATATCACGTCAGGCAATTCGTTTGGTACGAATTACCTTATCAAGACCGGGGCCAAGCTCGTGCAGCAATGGCAAGACGTTGTCTCGGAACTGCCGAGCGAGATCTCCGCCGCGATACTGCCGCCAAAGCTCGATGCGCAGCGTGCTGAAGATGCCGTTAGACAGCCCGAGTTACTTCCGGCTGATATGAACGAGAACGAACGAAAGGTCTGGGAGATCCTCGCCGCTGACGACGCGACGCACATCGACATACTGCTCGAGACCAGCGGACTCTCATTCGGCGAGCTTAACAATGCCCTTGTGAGTCTCGACATCCGCGATCTGATCCGCGTCCTGCCGGGCAAGAACTACGCAAGAAGGATCTGACGCAATTTGCGTTTTCGGTGACGTCCCTGCACGATCTGTGTGACACAGACCCGAAGTACTTTTGTCGCCGGGAACTCCAATCAAGGGGCGAAACTTTAGAGACAACGAGACACTTTGACATTCATCAAATATCCGATATGCTCTAGCATCGCGATTGACAAGGTGTTGAGCGAGGTGTTACTAGTCGTAAGCGTCAGCCTGATTTCGTGGCTGACGTATTTTTTTCATAATGGGTAAAAGCTTAGTTATAGTAGAATCGCCTGCAAAGGCAAAGACGATCAATAAATATCTCGGGTCCGATTACACCGTCATGGCCTCGATCGGCCATATCAAGGACCTGCCGATGAAGGACCTCGGTGTGGACGTCGATAACAATTTCGAGCCGCACTACGAGGTGATACCGGACACCAAGAAACGCAATAATAAGAAGGTAGTAGCTGACCTCAAACGTGCCGCCAAGACCAGCGACGCGATCTATCTCGCAGCCGACCCCGACCGCGAAGGTGAAGCGATCTGCCAGCACCTTGCGGAAGAGATCGTGCCGAAGAATTCCAAGACGCCGGTCTTTCGCGTGATGTTCAATGAGATCACGAAGAACGCCATTCAGGACGCCTTCAAGGAACCGAAACAGGTCAACGCCGACCTAGTCAACGCTCAACAGACCCGTCGTATACTCGACCGACTTGTCGGCTATAAGGTTTCACCGATCCTCTGGAAGACCATCGGCGGCAAGCTTTCCGCCGGCCGCGTGCAGACGGTTGCCGTACGCCTTGTGGTCGAACGCGAGCGTGAGATCGAGGCGTTCGTTCAGACCGAGTACTGGTCGATCGTCGCCAACCTTGCCGCGGCCTTGCCGCCGAATTTTGACGCTAAATTAAACCGGATCGACGACAAGACCGTGAAGGTCGGTAAGTTCGACGAAGATCTCAAGCCGAACGAAACTCACGTCAAGACTGCCGAAGAGGCAGCCGCGATAGTTGCCGAGGCTGAACAGGAATCGTTCATAGTAGATTCCGTAGCGACGAAAGAAAAAAGGCGAAATCCTACTCCGCCGTTTATCACGTCAAAGCTGCAGCAAGAGGCCGCACGCAAATTAGGTTTTTCCGTAAAGCGTACGATGACGACCGCTCAGCGGTTGTACGAGGGCATTGAGATCGGATCGGAAGGCGCGGTCGGACTCATCACCTATATGCGTACCGACTCGACGCGTGTCTCGGACGCCGCACTGGAAGAAGCTCGCGGATTTATCGGCGGCAATTACGGCGAGCAATATTTGCCGGGCAAGCCGAACATCTATAAAGGAAAAAAGGACGCTCAGGATGCTCACGAAGCGATCCGCCCGACCGACGTCAATCGAACGCCCGATTCGCTCGCGAGCAAGCTTGGCTCCGATGAGCTCAAACTCTATCGCCTTATCTGGCAGCGGTTCGTTGCCTCGCAGATGATGCCTGCACTGTTTGACCAGACAACGATCGATATCAGGGCCGGACGATTCATGTTCCGTGCGACAGGTTCGGTGCAGAAATTTGACGGATTCCTCAAGGTCTATCAGGAAGGCCGCGACGAGAAACCGGCCGAAGGCGAGGACGACGAAGAGGAACGCAATCTGCCGCTTGTTCAGCAGGGCGAGACGCTACGACTTAATTCGATCACTCCGAACCAACACTTTACCGATCCGCCGCCTAGATACTCCGAGGCGACCCTCGTAAAGGCACTCGAAGAAAAAGGAATAGGCCGCCCGTCGACCTATGCGGCGATCATGACGACGATCCAGGACCGCGAATACGTTGAGAAGATCGAGAGCCGGTTCCACCCGACCCCGCTCGGCATGACGGTAAACGATCTCTTGATCGAGAGCTTCGACGATATCTTCAATTCGGAATACACCGCCGGAATGGAGCTGCAGCTCGATGAGATCGAGGACGGCAAACTCGACTGGCGCGACGCACTGCGTGATTTCTACGGCAAATTCTCAAAGGATCTCGAGAACGCCGCCGAGATGATCAAGGGCAAAAAGAAGATGTCCATCCCGACCGACGAGATCTGCGAGAAGTGCGGAGCTCCGATGGTGATCAAATTCGGGAGATTTGGCCAATTCATGGCGTGCCAGAACTACCCCGAATGCAAGAACACGCGTGAAGTAGGTGCCAAAAAGGCCGAAACTGAGAATGGCGCCGAGGCCGACGGCGAAAAAGAGGAAATTCCGCCATGCGAGCTTTGCGGCAAGGAAATGGCGCTCAAGAAAGGCCGCTTCGGATCATTCTACGGCTGCACCGGCTATCCCGAGTGCAAGAATATCCGCAAGATCGCGAAGGGCGACCAGAAACCCGCTCCGCCGCCTGAGACGCTTGACGAACTTTGCCCGAAAGACGGCGCAAATCTCGTCAAACGCCACGGCCGTTTCGGAGAATTCGTGTCATGCCCGAATTATCCAAAATGCGACTACGTCAAACGCGATGTCATCGCCGGTGTTTCGTGTCCGAAGGACGGCGGCGAGATCGCTGTGAAAAAGTCGCGCCGCGGTAAGGTCTTTTACGGCTGCGTGAACTATCCTAAGTGTGATGCCGTATATTGGGATAAGCCCGTTAAGGAAACCTGCCCTCAGTGCTCAATGCCGTTTCTTCTCGAAAAGACGACCAAAAAAGACGGCACCGTCAGGTATTGCCAAAATGAGGAGTGTGATTATAAAATGAGTGTCGATAACCCGGATACAACGTTAGACAACAGTACGGAAGTTACCGTTCCGGCGTGATCTAGCTTCGAATGAACGAGAATCTACAATTCCTGCAGGCATTCATCAAAAATCCGTTGAAGGTGGGGGCCATCGCGCCCAGTTCGCCGGAACTGGCGGCTGAGATGCTGCAGGGTATTCATCCGGACGATCACAACATTGTCCTTGAGCTTGGCGTCGGCACAGGTGCGATCACAAAATTTCTACGTGATGCGATCCCGAGCCGCGATTCATATCTCGGCCTTGAACTCGACGGCGACCTGGTCAAAGCCCTCAATAAGAAGTATCCGGATATGAATATCATCCAAGGCAATGCTGCGGATGCGTATTCCATTCATCAGGAGCTAGGGCTAGGCAAAGTGCGTTATGTTGTTTGCTGCCTCCCGTTCGTCTCGCTCCCCAAAGAGGTCAGCGAAGCCGTGCTGACCGAGATCACGCGGTTCATGGACGAGGGATGTGAGCTTAGAATTTTCCAATACGCTCACGGATATTTCCTGCCGCCGGCGATCAAGCTCCGCGAATATCTCAAGAATCGCTATGGCAAATCACGCCGCAGCCCGCTCGTCCTCAAAAACGTACCGCCCGCTTTCACGCTTACATGGTCTACTATCTGACAAATCTTTACATTATTTCCGCTTAACTTCCGCGTGTCTTGTGCTATAAGTAGTTAAATCTTTGTCACAAGATCTATTTATTTTTTCAGGAGAGATTTAGCTATGCTACGACGCAGAATTGCAGGCGTATTGGTTATTTACGCCTTTCTATTGCCGACATTTGCCCTCGGCCAGACGGCACCCAAGATCTATGAGGTTCCAAAGGATGTCTTTGACAAGATCAAAGAAGAAGGGACCAAGAACTCGCAGGTGATGAAAACGCTGAGCTATATGTCCGATGTGATCGGCCCGAGGTTGACCGGCAGTCCGGGAATGAAGCGGGCAAACGATTGGACGCGTGATACGCTTGCAAGCTGGGGACTGCAGAACGCCCACCTCGAACCGTGGGGACCGTTCGGCCGCGGCTGGACGTTGAAAAAGTACACGGCAATGGTTGACGCACCGACGGCGTTCCCCTTCTTTTCGTATCCCAAAGCATGGTCACCCGGAACGGATACTTTGTTATCTGCGCCGCCCGCGGTCGATCCTAAGGCCAAGAAGAAAACGGTCGAGACAGCACCCGCAAAGCCGGGTACCGCCTACACAGGTGAGGTGGTTCGATTTAACGCCGCGAACGAAGCTGAGCTTGAGCAGTACAAAGGCAAGCTCAAGGGCAAGATCGTGCTGATCGGCCCGGTCCGCGAGGTCCGTGCTTGGATGGACGCTCCGGGGAAACGTTTTACCGATTCTGAACTGCTCAACATGGCTGACGCCCCCGATCCGGCGTCGATTCGACGCCCGGCCGGTGCTCCGGCTGGCGGCCCCCCGGCAAACTTTCAGCAGCAGGCCCAGTTCAATGGGCGCCGCCTCCGCTTCCTGCAGGAAGAAGGCGCGGCGATCTTGGTCGACTCGGCACGCGGCGACGGTGGGACGATCTTTGTTCAGGGAGCGACCGTTGTGCCGCCAGCAACTCCGCCGCCCGCCGGCCAGCCAAATCCTAATGTACGTACTAAAGGTGCGAACGTACCTATCCAGGTAAGTGCGGCGGTCGAGCATTTCAATCGGGTCGCACGAATGGTCGACGCCGGTGAAAAGGTCACGATGACGATCGACATCAACGTGGAATTTCAGGACAACGATCCCAACGGATACAACACGATCGCCGAGATCCCCGGAACCGACAAAGCGGACGAGATCGTAATGCTCGGGGGCCACCTCGACTCATGGCATGGCGGAACAGGTGCGACAGATAACGGCGCCGGCTGCGCCGTAATGATGGAGGCGGTTCGCATCATCCAAACGCTCGGCTTGAAGCCGCGGCGAACCATCCGGATCGGCCTATGGTCGGGCGAGGAACAGGGATTGCTCGGTTCCCGTGCCTATGTACGGCAGCATTTTGGATACCTGGGCGACGGTTCGACCCCGCAATTTGGAGGCGGTGGTGGTGGAGGCGGGGCTGGCCAGACGCCGTTGGCTCTCACGAAGCTGCCTGAGTACGATAAGCTTTCAGCGTACTATAATATCGACAATGGTACCGGTAAGATCCGCGGCGTTTACATGCAGGGCAATGAGGGCGTCCGGCCCATCTTTCGCCGGTGGCTCGAAGCCTTTAAAGATCCAAAATGGTATGACGCCAACAGCACCATGAATATGGCTGCCAATACCCTCACGCTTTCGAATACCGGCGGCACCGACCACCTGGCGTTTGACGGGGTCGGCTTGCCCGGCTTCCAGTTCATCCAGGATCCGGTCGAGTACGATACTCGAACGCACCACTCGAACATGGATGTCTTTGACCGAATTCAGGCGGACGATATGAAGCAGATGTCCATCATCCTCGCTAATTTTGTCTATCAAACGGCGATGATGGATGACAAGATGCCGCGCAAGCCGCGTTAGATCCGTAATAACAACCCTTCAACCGCCCGGACCT
>CAYSMU010000039.1:4005-12728 GCA_964432145.1 uncultured Chloracidobacterium sp. | reverse complement strand
TCCTGGGCCTTGATGAACTGCTCTCGAACGAGGGCCGCAGATTTGGCTCGGGTGCCCGGAAACGCGCCGCCGCCCGGGCGTATCGGATTAGTGCCGTTGGCGAACTTGATTCCGCCCATGTATTTGCCGTCCGTGCCCAAGATGAGCAGATCGTCGATCTTGACCGCGTCGTCGCGGAGCTTCAGATACAGTGTCTGGCCGCTGTCGAGGTGACCGGAACCGGGCATGACGTTCACGGTGGTGATCCCGCCGGCCTGAGCACGTTGGATGCTCAACGCCCGCGGATTAACGCTGTCCAGGATGCGCACGTCCGGCTGTATGGGCGCGGTCGAGTCTGCACCGGCTGGTCCGCCGATATGGCTGTGCGTGTCGACGATGCCGGGCATTATCGTTTTACCCTTCATATCGATGATCGTCACGTCGGACGATAGCCGAACGGTTCGGGCATCGCCAACCGCCGTTATCTTGCCATTCTGTACAAGCAAAACGCCTTGCTCGATGGGCTGTCCTACGACGGGAATGATCCGTGCGTTTAGAAACGCTACCGGTTTTTCCTGAGCGAGCAATGGTATGCAAGAAGCCAATATCGCCGGCACCAACAAAAATAGTTTCTTCATTAAATGAACCTCTGAGATCGGTCTGGATTCGGAATATAGGAATAACTTCCTACGGAAAGGCTGGTGCTGTCAATTCAAGGTCGGCAGGAAAACCAAAAATCTGGTTCCTGAGGGTTGATTTTCGCCTACCTCGATACGACCACCGTGGCCGGTGACGATGCCGTAGCAGACGGCGAGCCCAAGTCCTGTACCCTTGCCGGCCGGCTTAGTCGTATAGAAAGGGTCGAAGATCTGTGTCGCAGCCTCAGTGTCGATCCCGACGCCGGTGTCTGCGATCTCGACGCGAATATGGCCCGTGTCGATCCGTGTGGTGACAGTAAGGGTGCCGCCCTCAGCCATCGCGTCGCGGGCATTTAGAAACAAGTTAAGGAATACCTGTTGGAGCTGGTCTTCGTCTGCAAAGACCGCCGGCAGGCCCTCGCCGAGATCGGTCCTTATGTCGAGATCCTGAAATGCCTTGTCGAAGCTCGCCAAACGCAGTGCCGTGCGAACGACAGAATTAATATCGGTCTCGGACTTCGCGGCAGGGCGTGACCTCGCAAAATTGGTCATGTCCTGAGTGACCTGCTTGATTCGGTCGATCTGTGCGGAGATGAGATTAAGCCGTTCTCGTGTTTCAACGCTGTGTCCTTCCTGCGAGCGCATCATTTGTACGAGGGACGAAATAGACGCGAGTGGGTTGTTTACCTCGTGAGCTACGCCCGCCGCCAGCGTACCCATAGCGGCGAGCTTTTCGGCACGAATAAGCTGTTCGTTGAGCCGCTGCAACTCATCGATGTCGGACGCCATCTTGCGGGACATTTCATTGAAAGAATGTGCAAGCAGCCCGATCTCATCATTGCTTTTGCGAAGGTCGACCTCGGTACCGTAAGCGCCCTTGGCAACCTCGACCGCTGCGAGCGTGATCCGCTGCAGCGGACGCGAGATCGTTCTCAATACCAGGAGAAGCAATAAAAGATTAGGTATGAGGGCAGAAATGACGCTGAAGACCAAATATCGCCGCCACGCCTCATAGTCCATTCCGTTGCGAAATGCCCACCATGCGATCGGGATCTGAAAGACGAGAAAGCTCACTATCGCGACCGACGCTATGCTGATCGCGACCTTGTATGTCAGTGGGAATAGTCGGAACTGATTCAGCGCCGTCTGGAAAGAGAACAGCTTAAAATTAAGTATGGCGTACGCGTAGATCAGTACTCCCGGCAGTACAAAGATCGCGCTCAGCGGGAGCATTTCGTAATAGCCAAAATATGGCAGTGCGATATTCGCCAGCGTTTTGAGGATACCTGTCAGAGCGAGGCCCCAAATGATCGCACCGACCTGCTGGCCTTCCTGGGTACCGGCAAATTTCCGATATTTGCCGAATAGGACATACGCTCCGTAGAAAAAAAGAAAATACACATACGCGACAAAGGCATATGCCAGCGGAGTAAGATCGATGACAAAGCGGCCATCCTCAAAACCGGCCTTTCGCCACATGACGCCGAGTATGGTCGCCGGGATAAGCACCGCACCGGGAGCGAATAGCACGGCGGCACGGCGACGCGGCGTGCGGGCATTTTCCGGAAAGACCCAGGCGAAAACGACCAACGCGTACTGCATGAGCAGGGCGGTGATGAAGCTGACCGAAGCCCACCAGCCGGCGGTCGAATCCCGCGGATAGAAATTCCAGAAGATCAGATCTTTGGTCGTCCAGATCGCAAGAAATGCTATGAAGGCAGCAAATGTCTGGTAGGCACGCTTTCGCGGATCGGCCACGAATACATAAAAGCCAAGCCCGACCAGCAAAAATAACGCAAAAAGATGCAAGAGCACCAGCATCTACTCAATTTTAAGTCGAAGGCCGGCCAGAACAAAGGACGAGACAGAGGGAATGTGAGGTCAAGCGTGCCGGACCGCGGCGGTAGGTGCCGTTGGCGATGAGATTCTCTCGTCAATAGGATAAAGCACTCCCGACCTGTCCAGAGGATCGCCAATGCAGGCACACAACTCGGCTGCGAGTGACGGAAGATCGGAATTATCCGTCACTTCGCTAAGTTCTGTGATCATCATCAGGAAGCTTTTTCGGGCACCGGCATAATGTCGGATCAGGCGTTCGCGATTAGCACGGGCGAGACATCTCGCGGCGATCACTGCGTCGCGTTGGCCCGCAACGTCGAATAGCTCGGTGCCGACATATCCGACGCTGTTTTCACTAAGACAGCCGGCAAGTCCCGTAAAGCGATAAAAGGCCTCGCGAAACTCAAAAAGTGCCTGTGTTTCACCATCGGCGAATGCGGCATTCTCGATCTGCTGACGCAGAGACTCGAGTTCCTCTCGTTTAGGCCTTGCTTTCTTAGCAAGACGATGCGAGAGTAAGAACACCGCAGAGATCGGCCAAAACGCGAATGCCCCAATGATCTTGAGCCAACTACGCGACGATGGATGGGTAAATCGGGAGGTAGCCCGATAGACGCCGAATGGGGCACCGCAGGCTAAGTAGATGATCAGAAATTCGATGATATTCATCTTTGCATAGTTCCAAAGCAAGTTCTGTGCCTTTGGCGGTCCATCATCATTACCGGCCGAAACCGGTTTTCGCGCACCGTAAATACTGCATCTCAAAAAAACGGAACAACCATTAGGCTCCCG
The DNA here is from genome assembly GCA_964432145.1 of uncultured Chloracidobacterium sp. Classification (GTDB taxonomy): domain Bacteria; phylum Acidobacteriota; class Blastocatellia; order Pyrinomonadales; family Pyrinomonadaceae; genus OLB17. Next base: position 9,480 of record CAYSMU010000039.1, on the reverse strand, counting down.
TCGTAATCAAAGTGTTTGCATAACGCAAATTATTCCCGAGTCCTTTTTGCAGATTGCAAAGATCCCGGAAAACTGTAGTTCTCAATATACAAGGTGGATACCGACATGATAGACAAGTCAAAGATCAAGATCGTAAAGAGCACGGATGCAAAGGCGCTCCGTACGCGGAAGCGTAAGCCTGTCAATCCCCGTCAGACTGCCCGCGAGATGGTCTCGACCGTCACCGACTGGGTCAGCGACCTCAAGCAGAGAAAAAGCGAGGAGACCAAAGCCGCCATTGAGCTGCTCTTTGCGGCGAATCAACGCCCTAGCGAATCGTAAAATATTGCAATGATCGCGGCCGTTTGGCCGAAGCAAAGATGCGGGTGGCCCAAAGCTCCCGCATCTTTTGATTTTTGCTCGTGAGAATCGACCGAGCGAGTTGCCTAATTTCGATCTTCATTGTTATCCTTAACACCAAATCAGGCTTACGATAATTTAGGAAATGCACGGAAAGGTAGCCATTGTAACAGGCGCAAGCAGCGGTATAGGCCGGGCGGCAGCATTGCTCTTTGCGAACAAGGGAACAACCGTCGTCGCCGTTGGCCGAAATGAGAAGGAACTCGTCTCATTAAGCACGAGTGTCGATTCGAAGAAAGGGTCGATCAAACCGCATCTTGCGGACCTGAGCGAGATGTCCCAGGTGGATCGGGTCGTTTCGGAAGCGCTCCATCTGTACGGTCAGATCGACGTGCTGGTTAACTCCGCGGGCATCATTAAGAACGGGAATATCGAGAATACGACGCTCGATGAGTTCGACAAGATGATGAACATTAATCTCAGATCGGTGTTTGCTCTTACGCAGAAATGTGTGCCAAGCCTGGTCGAGACGAAAGGAAACATTGTCAACGTTTCGAGTGTCGCAGGTACACGGGCTTTCCCAAATGTGTTGGCGTATTGTATCTCAAAGGCTGCGATCGATCAGTTCACAAGATGCGCGTCTTTGGAGCTTGCATCAAAAAAAGTCCGGGTTAATGCCGTTAATCCCGGCGTCGTCATATCAAACCTCCATAAACGCGGCGGAATGGACGATGACGCGTATCAGGCGTTTCTCGATCATAGCAAGGAGACCCACCCTATCGGACGTCCGGGCTCTCCGCAGGAAGTTGCCGAACTTATCTACTTTTTGGCGTCCGACAAGGCATCATGGATCACCGGTGCGACCTATGCGATTGACGGAGGCAGGGCCCAGACCTGCGCGCGATAACGGATGAAGGTCCAGTTACTTCCAAGTACGATCGATGAGGATGGCATGGCGTCGCGCCGCCAGCATCTTCTGACGATCGTCATTGATGATCGCGTAGCGATCGATGCCGGATGTCTTGCGTTTTCTTGTTCCGACGTGCAGCGACGTCAGGTGCGCGACATTGTCCTGACGCACCCGCACCTCGACCATATCGCGTCGCTTCCCATGTTTATCGACGACCTTTTTGCGTCCCTTAGCGAGCCGATCAGGATCCACGCGACGGGGGAGATGATCGAAATACTCGAGCGTGACGTTTTTAATTGGGCGATCTATCCTCGTTTCTCAGAACTATCCAACGACAAAGGCCGGGTTGCCGAGTATCGGGAGTTCATTCGCGGGGGCAGATTTCAGGCTGCACACTTGTCGCTGCGCTGCGTTGCCGTTAATCACAAAGTCTCTGCCAACGGCTACATTATCTCGGACGGCAGGTGTTCGATCGCTATTACCGGCGATACCGGCTTGACCGATGAGATCTGGAAAGCGTGCGACGAGGCCGAGGACTTGCGAGCGCTATTTGTCGAATGTGCGTTCCCAAATGAATTTGGCGAGCTAGCCGATGCCTCGCACCATTTGACGCCGGAGAAACTGGCAGGCGAACTTGGAAAGTTAAGCAAATACAAAGGTCCGATCTACGTGATCAATATTAAGCCAATGTATCGAGACCAGGTCATAATGCAGCTTAGCGAATCGGCTATTGCAGGTGTCGAGATACTCGAGGTCGGACGTGTCTACGACCTCTGATCCCTTTGGACCTTTTCCCGCAAGAAATTTATCGTCTCAAATGCTGTCTCCCGGTATTCGCCGGGAAAACCGTGCAATACGACGCGGCCATTGCCCAGAACCTTTTGGATCCTGTAAGTGCGGCCCTCGCGGTCAACGCCGGGCATTATCTCCGCCCGAAAAGTAACATTCATTTCAGGCCGGGCCCACACATTAACTCCGTAGTTAGTTCGCTCGCTCGGTGCTGCCATAGATCAATCCTCGGTGTCGAGATCAGGTTTATGCTTCACTTTTCTAAGTGACGGACGAGCCCGTTCCTCCGGAAGTTTCGCACCGAATTTCCGGCTCGGCGGTGCCGTTGGCTTGCGGATAGAGTCGAAGACCGGGCGTTCTTCCTTTTTTGGGCGCTTTCGGCTAACCATGGGTCAAGTATACCAAAAACGCGTGCCGCAGGATCAGGTCCCCTGGATCCGGTAGTGTACCTGCCGTGCTCCGGAACAGCCTCGTGTTCTTCTCGGCCCCTCTGAGTCGTTGCCGGATGAAAAACGGATCTCCGGCAGAGCCGCCTAGAAAGCAATGATTGTGAAGACCAGACACCATAACGTTAGGACAATACATGCGGTATGCTAAACACCGAAACCGTTGACAACCCATAAAAAAGAAAGCAGTATAATCGCACATGCGGCCGCAAAAAGCTCGGTCGCTTCAAAGACGACCTGATGAGCCCTCGACCCCGTCCATTTTGGCTTCCGGCATCGAATTTCTACGTGATGGCATTTGCCGTCGCCGGCCTCTTTTTCTTCGTCATTTGGGGTGTGCTGCACGATACCGGCGAAGAGGCTCCGTGGGTCACGGCCGGTATCAGTTCGAGCGTCGTTTTGTTTGGGGCTGTCATCCTTCGCGAGATAGTGTTGCGGCGGGCCAGAAATCGGTTTTTTCAAGAGCAGCGGCGGATGGAGGCCAGGATCGCATCGGTCGGAGCACAGATACACGATCCTCGCAATCCGAATAAGCTCACGCTTGAACGAAACGCCGCAATTCTTGGCGAAATAAAGCGAAAATCGGACGCGGCAAGGGTGTTGGGCAAGTTTTCGGACGGCCACAAAGAGGTTTTCGAATTGTGCAGCCGGTACATCGCACAGAACGAGGGCGAGCTCAAGTCGGTCAATGCCGGGTCTCCACGCTTGAGTGCATTGCTCAAAGGCCGTTCGATGGCGGTCGACATTCATCATTATCATATGCTTCGGTGGGCAGAGATCGAGGTCACCGAGTTGACCAACGACGCCCGGAACCAGCCGGGAACGGACGAGAAGGTCGAGTCGGCATCGGCGGCTCTCGAAGTCATCGAAAGGTCCCTTGAGGCTTACCCGGCCGAGGCGAGCCTTCTCGAATCCAAGGCATTGCTGCAGGACCTTTTGGTGTCGATCCGGATCTCGGCTTGGATCGAAAAGGCTCAGCGGGCCGAATTCAAAGGAGAACTGAAGCAGGCGAGAAGCCTGCTTCGCGATGCGCTGTTTGATCTGGGCCGAGACAACGTTTCGAGCGAGAAGCGAGAGGCGGCCGCAAAGCATCTTAATTCAGAGATTGAGCGGCTTCGTGCCCTGGAAACGGGTGGCGATGCTTGAGTGTCCGGGCGAATAGCTGATACTCTAAACGATTGTTAGAGATGATTTCCCAACGATGTCCCAGATGCAGAAGCAAGCGGATACGACGGGGCTACAGGCCCACGCCGGTCCTGTCTAAGCTGATATTCAGGTATAACCTATTGTGCGATTCCTGTAATTGGGAGTTCACCGGTTTCGCCGTGCCGGGGACGGTCGATACCAAACCAAGCCGAAAAAAGAAGCGGGCGGAAAACTCCGCGAAACAGGACGGTTAGAGCCTTTCCTTACGAGCTCCGCAAATAAGTGAAGAAGTACCCAAGGAATTACTGCCTGTTTGCGTCGTCCCTGCTTTATCTTGCGTGTATCTACCACCTGGGGGCCCAGGAACCCTCGAGATCACCAACACCGGTGATAGTCGACGCGGATCGGGTTCATTTCGGCGACGTCATCGATGTGGATATCATCGGTGGTTTTGAGTTCGACTGGCGAGGCAAACTAAATTCTGAAGGGAACCTTGACGGCCTCAGCACGTTCAGCGATCCGGTTCGCGGATTATGCCGTACTGTTGATGAGATCGCCGCGGACATTGAGCGGGCCTTGAGCCGTATTCTTCGTGAGCCAAAGGCGGCGGTGAAGATCATCGACCGCTCAGGCCGGCCGTTGGTCACGCTTGAGGGGGCGGTGAAGGGGCCTGCGAGGTTCAGGCTGCAGCGGAAGGCGAGCCTGCGGGAGCTGATCGTGCGTTCCGGGGGATTCGTCGATAGTGCCAGCGGCGAGATCACCATTTTTCGGCCGCCTAACGCTAGTTGCTCGCTGGCCGGAAATACTTCGCTACCGGACAACAATTCAAGGACGCTGGTCATCAAAATCACTGATCTAATGAAAGCCGGCGGAACCGATCCGCAGGTATTCCCGGGTGACATCGTTACGGTACTGGTTGCCGAACCGATCTATATCCTCGGGGCGGTCGCAAATCCAAGGCCGATTTACTCCCGCGAGTCATTGACGCTGACGAGGGCGATCGCCATGGCGGGCGGGCTCGCGAAGAACGCGGACGGCGGAAAAGTGAGCATCTTTCGTCGCGAAACCGGCGAAACCAAGATCATCGAGGCCGAACTGAATAGTATCAGAAACGGAAATACTGTTGATGAGATACTCAAACCTTTTGATATACAGGAAGTCGCGGCTCGCGGCCGCCAAAAACAAAAGTACCCGCCCGTTGTGGTTAGAGAGGACCGAGGCGACAAGCCGAGGGCCGATCTGCCGCTTCGAATTATCGAATAGAGCGGGTCGATAGGAATAAATGCAAACTAAATCGAAAGGTATAAGCCGACGAACACAGGCTTTATTGTGGATGTTGGGGGTTGCGATCATTATCGGCGTATTGATCGCCTATGAGCAGATCTCGCTGTTATACGTTATCGCGACTTTTGCGATCGTTACCCTATTGCTAATAGTTGGATTTGCCGATCTTGAAGCGGTCAGCCGGACCGACAAGGGCGAGGGATCTGAGGCGTAATTAGATGAGAGCGTTCCGACGCATTTTGTGGGCATTGCTTGGTGCAGCGGTCTTTGCGACCAATGTCGCGGCAAGTTATACGGCCGCGCCCGCCAAGACCGATCCGCAGAAACTGCGTTGGAAAGGCGAATCGATACGGATCGCCATATCGTCGTCGCTGAACGAACGCGGCCAGGCAATCAAGGCCGGCAGCGATGTCGAAGGTGCTATCCTGCGAAGCCTCGCACTTTGGCGTGACGCCATCGGAATCGAGTTCGTTGTCGAGAATACCGACAATCGAAACGTCAGCCCGTCCGGAGCCGCAGGAGACGGAATTAGTCTCATCACTATCGCGGCTTCGCCCGAGA
>CAYSMU010000039.1:0-3986 GCA_964432145.1 uncultured Chloracidobacterium sp. | reverse complement strand
TACAAATGTTCGCCCGGGACCCGTTTTCCGAATCGGCCAGGACGCGAGTGTTCTATAACCGTAAGGGCTTCATTACTGAGAGCGATATCGTACTGAACCCTTACCAGCAATTCTCTACCGACGGAACGGTTGGAACATTCGATCTTGAGGCCACGCTCGCTCATGAGATCGGCCACCTTCTTGGGCTTAGACACTCCAGCGTTCTCGGTTCGGTAATGTCCGAGGGCCTATTTCGTAATGACGGAACCTCTTCCGGATCGCGCAGCGTTATACTCTCCGACTCGGATGTTGCGGCCATTCGCGATCTCTATGCGTTTGAGGATGATGAGGGAACTTGTTGTGCCGTAATAAGCGGCAAACTGGCCCAACCCGTGAGCCGCGTTCAGCGGAATCTCAGGATATGGGCCGAGCAAAACGATACCGGCCGTGTCGCTGCCCAGACCGACTCTTTGGCGGATGGCACATATCGGCTTGGCGGCCTGCCGCCGGGCGTTTACTCGGTGTTCTGGCAGGCCCTCGACGGAGGTGGCCCCTCGCCTATAGGGCAGTTGGGAACCGTGAAAATAGCTGCGGGCGATAAGCGTGTTCTAAACGCAAGGGTCGAATTCGCACCGTCCGAATTGGGATTGAATTTCGTCGGCCTTAACTCGCAATTAACCGATTCGGCCGTCACGATCGGCAACGAACGTGAGTATGTGATATATATCGGCGGCAAGCAGTTGGACCGCGGTAACCTCCGCATCGAGTTTAACTCGCCCTATTTCCGTGCGGTGCCCGGCTCGGTAAAACGTCATGATTTTGGTGAGGACCTTTCGGCGGTTAGCTTTGTTTTGTCGGTTGAGCCGAATGTTCCGCGAGGGGTGTACAGCTTGTTTCTTACTGGCGAGGACGGCATCCTGGCAGCATTGGTCGGAGGCCTCAGAGTGATAGGCGAAGCACGGCAGTAACAAAATCCCGCATCTGCGCTTTGAATAGTTGCGTTTTTTAAAGCCCTGTGCATAATTTAGATTGTTCACCTCCCGGTGAACATTGATCGCAGCCGTAAGGCCGCGGTCGGAGGGCGACGGTGTGGGAGACGTCGCCCTTTCTTATTTGTGGATCGCCGGGCCTTAACATCACCGATGATGGGCGTGGGATCAAGTCCCGACAAACTCTCAGCTCCGATCGCACGATAAATACTTCGAATGGCCGAGGCGGCCCCGAACTGGGTCGAAATGTCCAAGTTGGTGGATAGATTAGCCGTTCGCGCCGGCGGCGATCTCAGACTTCAGATCGAGAAAGCATGCACGGCAGTAAACCGGCCTGCCCTGAGACGGGTAAAAGGGAATAGTGGTCGAAACTGAACAGCGGGCACAGTCGGCCCGAACCTCGATCATATGGCGCTTTCCACACGCACGTGCCGCCTCTATTGCCTCGAGCCTTCGATTCTTCTCTTTCTTGCAGGGTTTGCATCGTTTCGGAGGATTCGCCAGCCCCTTCTCTGCGAAGAAAGCCTGTTCGCCGGCGGTCCACACAAAAGGCTCGGAGCAGTCAATGCATTTTAGCTTTGAGTCTTCAAATGAGCTTAACGCATCGCCGGAACCGGTCGGGGATTCGGGAATTTCCTCAAACTTACTGTCGGACATAAGCGAACTCGCAAAATCGATCCAGACCTGCTTTAGCAATTAAAAGCAGTAGTGTAGATTCTACAGTTGAGGCTTGCCGTAGAATCACGCGACCTGTCCTGTGGGGCATTGAAAGAAACCTTACAACTATCGTTATTGCGTGTCAAGACACGTCGTGACCAAAGTCATTGTGTAGTCAGTTATGAAGATCTTAGTTATCGGTTCGGGAGGACGCGAGCACGCGATATGCCGGACTTTCAAAAAAAGTCCAAGGGTCTCGAAAGTCTACTGTGCGCCGGGAAATGCGGGTATCGCCGATGTCGCTGAACGCGTCCCGATCGGGCACGATGAGATCGGGCGCCTGGCAGACTTTGCGTCCCGGAACGGCATCGACCTGACGTTCGTAGGCGGCGAAACGTCGTTGGCTCTTGGCGTGGTGGACGAATTCGAGTCCCGAGGACTGCGAATTGTCGGCCCTGGCAAAGCTGCGTCGCAGTTGGAGTCGAGCAAGGCTTTCGCTAAAGACTTCATGGCGCGGCACAGCATTCCGACGGCGGAGTACTTCGTTGCCGGCACGATCGAGATGGCCGTTGCCGAACTCGAAAGCGGACGGTTCGGCGACGCGGCATCGCCCGTCGTGGTGAAGGCGGACGGACTAGCCGCCGGAAAGGGCGTCGTCGTCGCAAATGACCATGCCGAAGCATTGGCCGCGATCAACGAGATGGCCGGCCTCGTCGGACCTGACGCCGCGTCGAAGATAGTTCTCGAAGAATGTCTTGTGGGCCGCGAGGTTTCGTTGCTAATGTTCGCCGAAGGGGAAAATTTTGCGATAATGCCGCCGACCCGCGACCACAAGCGGATCGGCGAAGGCGACACCGGGCCGAATACTGGCGGAATGGGCACGGTAACTGACTCGTCGCTCCTGCCGTCGCGGGATCTCGACGAGATCATAGAGACGATCGTTCGTCCAACGCTCCGCGGGTGTATTGACGAGGGTTTTCGTTTTCGAGGGATCCTTTTCCTGGGACTGATGATGACGGCCGCCGGGCCGCGGCTGCTCGAATACAATGTACGCTTTGGCGATCCTGAGACTCAAGCGATACTCGTCCGGCTCGAAACCGACCTCGTCGATATCTGCGAAGCGATGCTCGGCAACGCGTCGCTGAGATCTGAAGACATCGCGTGGAAGCCGGGAAGCTCCGCTTGCGTCGTACTCGCGTCCGAGGGATATCCCGGCAAGCCAAAGACCGGCGACGTGATCAATGGCCTCACAGAAGCCGCAACCGTTCCGAATGTAAATGTCTTTCACGCGGGAACCACCGTCGGCGACGACGGGAATTTCGCAACTGCCGGCGGCCGAGTTCTCGGTGTGACCGCGACGGGAGACGACCTTGCAATGGCACTCTCGACGGCGTATCAGGCCGCGTCGATGATCAAGTTCGACGGGATGCAATTTCGACGAGACATCGGGAAGTAGCGCGTCCCAGAAATTTAATGTCTCCCGAGCTGCTATTTAGACCAAACTGGCAGCTGGCAGCTGATAACTGGCAACTGTCCTTCTATTTTGCGTCCCGAACAATGTCTTCAGGCATCAGTGTTTCGAAGACAGATATTTGAATTCCAGCTGCCAGTTTCGAGTTGTCAGCTTCCAGTTTTTTCGGACCTTGACGTACCGTGCGTAAAATGACGTAAAACGCGGGCCTTGCCGATGCCCTTATTTCGTGCCGCTTGCGGCAACCGCCGCGGCCTTGCGGTCAAAATCGTCAGCCTCTTTGATCAATCCGTTGTTACGGCAGAACGCCGCGAGACGTTTATAGCGTTCTGCGGGTGAACTGTCGGAAAGCCAGCAGATCTTTGCCATACACTCCGGACAGGCGTCAATGGGACGACGATCGGTCTCGGCGATGTGGTTGGTGCCGCTCATGACGCACTCGTATTTTGTGCAGTGCCACATCGAGAACATATGCCCGGTCTCGTGTGCGGCTATCTTTAGCGTGCGCAGGAGGAATTTTGTGTTATCAGCCTGTATTTGGAGGCGGCGGATCGACCATACCCCGACCCGATCGGCAAAACTCGCCTGTCCAAAGACGAAGCTCATCGTGTTGTCAGGGAAGAGGTCATCGTTCGTAAATGCGATTAGTGCGGCCGCGTCACCGGGCAAGGCGGGCTTAAGGATCGTTTCCATTATGAAACCGGTTCGGACCTGACGAGCACGCAGGTAATCATTGGTCCTGGTGTCCTTTTTATCGAGTTTGTCCGGGATGTTTCTTCCAGGCATCTGTTCAACGGGAAGGTCGTAGAACACGTTAAGATAATCGGCCGCGATATCGATGACGCGTTTTTGCTGGGGTGTAAATTTTCCCAGCGGCAGGACGTATATCT
>CAYSMU010000038.1:11795-12807 GCA_964432145.1 uncultured Chloracidobacterium sp. | reverse complement strand
GAAGGACCAGGACCTTGGCAAGTTCAGGTCTGAAGCGGCCGACCTCTTGTTTCATTATTTGATCTTATTACGGGCGAAGGGCGTTTCGATCAATGATGTGATCGATGAGCTGGACGCTCGACGGAAATAGGTTCGGGAGCGACCAATTACTTCACCACGCCGCGTTTCGAGGTCTCGATGAACTCGATGAGTATGTCTACCTCGCGGCAGTCGGCTATCTCTTCGCGGATCTTTTCGACGGCCTGCGATGTATTGAGCTTGGAGGCGAGCAGCAAATGAAAGGCGTGGTTGAGCTTCTCGGTCGTGTCCTTTGAATAGCCGCGGCGTTTCATTCCAAGACGGTTCATTCCATAGCACTTGGCGTGATTACCCTGGATGATCGCGAACGGAAGCGCGTCCTTGACCACGACCGAATACCCGCCGATAAACGCTTCTAAGCCAACACGGCAAAACTGGTGCACGCCAGAGTATGCTCCGACACTCGCCCTATCGGCGATCTCGACGTGGCCGGCGAGTGTCGCCGCGTTCGCCATGATGATCTCGCTGCCGAGCTGACAGTCGTGAGCAACGTGTGCCTGGGCCATCAGCAAATTGCCGTCGCCGATCCGCGTAACGCCGCCGCCGCCCTCCGTGCCGCGATGAATGGTCACAAACTCGCGAATGTGATTTCGCTTGCCGATCTCGGTAGAGGTGGGTTCGCCCGCGTATTTCAGGTCCTGAGGCCCCAGGCCGATCGACACAAAAGGATATACATGAGTCTCGTCCCCGATAGCCGTCCGGCCGTCCACAACCACGTGCGAATCGAGCCGAACGCGGTCGCCGAGCTTTACCTCGGGGCCGATCGTACAGAATGGGCCGATCTGACAGCCTTGGCCGAACACAGCTCCATCGGCTACCACGGCTGTTGTATGGATGTTCGTTGTCATTGGGCTCGGACTGGTCCTCATCCTTCAGGTTCTTCGTCGATCGACGCGGCGGGTTTGGGCTGGCGAATGGCCAGCCAAGAGAAAAA
>CAYSMU010000038.1:0-11785 GCA_964432145.1 uncultured Chloracidobacterium sp. | reverse complement strand
GACCATGCCAAGCAGGATGGGTGTAATGCGCAGGGGCAATGCCACGGTCAACCAGGAGAAAAAGACACATGCCGGAATGGAAAGAAAGACTCCGAGGATAGCGCCGCCTACCAAGCATGCCGCAAAGCCAAACACACCATATTTGGCGCGTCCCTTTATTAACCCGATCGTGAGAGGTATGAGGCCCAGCACGAGGCCGATCCCGACATTGATCAGGACAAATATCCAGATCCCGTACTGCTCGATCAGTTCCTGGGAATTCATATTTCTTTTTACTCCTTTGCGTCGCTTCGGTTAGCGATGATGCACATGATCTCAGCCTCTGCCGTTACCTGGCCGTCGACCGTGGCCACGCCACGCATCTTCTGCACCTTGCTGCCGATCCGAAGTGCGGTCACCTCGAGCATCAGCGTATCGCCGGGAACTACGGGCCGGCGAAATTTCGCCCCGTCAATACCTGAAAAAAACGGGATCTTCTGTTCACGGTCGTCAAATTCACGTAACGCGAGTATCGCCCCAACCTGTGCCAGGGCCTCGATCTGCAAAACGCCGGGCATCACCGGAGCACCCGGGAAGTGCCCTGCAAAAAAATGTTCGTTGATCGTCACCTGTTTTACACCGACAATGCGCACGCGGGGCTCGAGTTCGACGATCTTGTCGACTAGCAAAAAGGGATAACGGTGAGGCAGTATCTCCTGGATCGCTACCGAGTCGAGAATTGGCATAATCTTCATCAAAATGAAAACAAAAAAGCCGGCAAAACGCAATTTCGCCGGCGGATGGGAAATTGACGATCAGCCTTTCTTACTACTTAGGCACCGAGTTTATCGCGGTCGGCGGCTTGGTGTTGTAAAATGTAATGAAATCCTTTGTTATATCGTATTGGTCGGCCGCGAATATCAAAATGCCGTTCTGGTCTTTTGAAACGTCAAAAACGAGGCCGAGGCCTTTTGACTTGATATACTCACCGAGCGATTTCATCGCGTCGGCGTATGCGGGGCCAACTATCTCATTCTGTTTCTTTTGAGCAAAGGCGTTATAATCGTCTTCTTTATACTTTCCTTCGATCTTTAGCCGTTCAACCTCATCGATCTTTGCCTGGGCAGCCTTTTCGTCTATCGGAATGCCCTTGGCCGCATTTGAGCGAATGACATCGATCTCTTTGGACAGCGAATCCAGCTTGGTAATGACCTGCTGCACCTCTGCCCGCCTGGGCGAAAGCTCGTTGTTTAGCTGCTTTGAAGCATTGATGATCCGCGTAATGCCGCCCTTTTCCTCAAAAAAAGCAGCGGTGTTGACGATAACGATCTTCGATACCGCAGGTTGGACCTGGGCATTCGCGGAAAATGATGCTGCCGTAAGCAGCAAAAATGTCGAGATCAGGACGCTCGTTCGTTTCATACTGAACTGGTTCTCCGTATCTAAATATGTCGAGGTCAGATGAGAATCGCTCTCGTCTGACCTCGGACAATTCTATGACTGCAGCCTTACTATTTAGGCGCGGCCGTTGTCGCGGTCGCCGCCGGTCGGGTGTTGTAGTAAGCGATAAATTCCTTAGTAATGTCCGCTGCGGGGTCGAGCATCAGGATAGCGTTTGCCGTGAACATAGCCGCAATATCGAGCACGACGACATATCCCTTCTGCTTGGCAAACTCCTGGATCGCCTTGCCGATGTCGTTGGTTATCGGGCCTAAAACGTCGTTACGGCGTTTCTGAAAGGCTGCCTCAGCGTCCTTTTGCTTGAACTCAAGCTCACGCTGGAGCCGCTGTCCCTCATCCTGCTTGGCGGCAACAGTCGCCTGATTGATCGGAACAGCCGTATTGGCCTGCATCTTTTGCAGTTCGTCGGCAATACCCTTGATCTTGGTGTCGAGGGTACGCAGTTCATTGATCCTGGGGGCAAACTCCGTGTCGAGGGCCTTCATCGCATTGACGTATTTGGTTACGCCGCCGGCGCCCTTTTCGTCGCCGCCAAAGGCCTGAGTATCGATCCAGCCGATCTTGGTCGGCGCCGGCTGGGCACCAGCCTGGGCAAATGCCGAAACTGCAAACATCGCGACAAAAACTAAACTGACCGCGATCGAGGTGATTCTTTTCATTATCCTGTGAAACTCCTTAGTATTGCGGAAAAGCGCTAAAGCCTTCCCATTTCCCTATATTGCTTTGAAACCTTTTCTACGCAATCTGTTGCTTAGCGTTTCAAAAAAAGAAGCGCAATCTTAATTAAACGCCAAAACAAAGTCAATTTTGACTATTTAGAACGTACGGCCGACAGTAAACCTAAAGCCGTTACGCTTGCCCGGTAGGTAAATGCCTGGAAGTTCTTCCGTGAAACCGAATTTGCCGTTCGGATTGTAGAAATAGATCAAGCGGAACGGTACGTTGACGATCGGGACCTGAACACGAAGTTCGACGCCGACGCTCGCCTTGAAATCCTTGAGTTTGGCAAACCTGGCCGAATCGACCCCGAGCAGCGAATTTTGCTGCACTTCCCCGCGAAGATAAAGCTGCTGGATCTGCGGCGAAAGACTCGACGGACAGCCGAAACGGTTGCCACGACAGAATTCGCTGATATAGTCGGACTTGGTCATAACGCGGCCGCGGTAATAAAGCAGGCTGCCAAAGCTGCTTTCGAGCACGGGCGTATTGATCAGTCCCAACGCCGTCAGGCGGCCGCCGCCAAGAAATGTATCGTCCGGTAGGAATTCACTGTTGATCACCTGCTGGCCGGTTTTCCTCAAGTTGAAAACGGAACCAACATCGCCGAAAAACGCCAGCGTCGCCGGCCCGAATACCGGAAGCCTGTATTCGACATTACCCAGGATCTGAGTATCGCCGCCGATGAATCGGAAGTTTCTCGAGAACAGCGCCGGATTTGCACCCGCGATGCCGGTCACTTCGCCGATCGTTTTGAGCTCATTCGCGTCGCGGGGCAAAAGCCCTGTATTCGTATTTGCCGTACCGAACGAATTTGTCGCGACAACAACATTTCGACTGGTTATATAAGTATCAAACGGTGCGACCGGCCCGATCGAACGAGAATCGTATCCGCGGATATCATTTTCGCTGCCGAGGTAATATCGCTCGTATGCGGGAACACCGCCGACGAACGAGATCGAGTTTGCATTGCGGATCTTGTCCTTTATCGACCACGTACCGATGGTTCCTGCCAACACGCGAAATGCGAGAACGTGGGGGGTCTTAGATTTCTTGTTTCGGATCGGGATGAACTGCGAGTAGCTGATATTCGGCTGATAGGTACGAACATCACCGCCGAGGCCGGCGAACGACATCGAAAGTGACAGCGATTTTCCGCCGTTGGTGTCGATACCGTTAGCGGCCGGCTGTCTAGTGTCGTAAACAAAGGTACCGGTGACGCGGCTGGTCAGGATGTTCGGCTGACGATAAATGACCGGGATGGTCGCCGCCGGGTCGGCAGAGGCATTGACCTCAGGGTCCGCGATGCTGGTCGCCGAGAACTGGTACGTCAAACCGACCCGAGAGAACTGGGTAAAGCGGCGTTTCTTAAAGAAAAGCTCCGATAGCGGGGCGGTCGCAAATACATTCGCTCCGTACGTCGTCTGCGTAAACAGATTGCTCTCGTCGGTGGTAACGGTACCGTACGGATTGTACAGGTCGTTGAGAATGTCCTGGTTTTGCGTAAGGAACGTGCCTTCACCAAAGAACTTGTAGCGGCTCGCGAAAACCGAGAAGCCGACCGATATCGGACGATTTCTGAAATACGGCTGCTGATACGTGAATTGAAGGCTCTGCTGGCGATTTCCGGCTCCCATGTTAAATGAGAGGATCTCGCCGGTTCCGGCCAGGTTATTGGTCGAATACTCCAATCCGAAGAACGAGCCGCCGATACCCGAGATACCACCGTTGAACGAGATCTGCTGACGGCCCTTCTCTTTGACCTTGACGATCAGATCGACGTCGCCTTTTTCTTCGTCCGTGCGGATCTCGACGTCCTGGTCCTTGTCGATCGGGTCAAAATACTGGGTCTGGTTAAGTCGAGCGACCGAGATCTCGAGGTAACCCTGATTGTAAATATCGCCCTCGTTTATAAGGAACTCGCGGCGCATGACCTTATCCCGCGTGAAGGTATTTCCCGTGAACTCCAGACGCCGCAGCGTAAACTGCTTGCCCTCGTCGATGGTGATCGTGATATCCACGATACCTTCGTTCGGCTTTGCCGGATTGTCTTTGAACTGGGGGTCAAACTCGGCGTTGTACTGCACGAAACCCTGGCCGCCGTAAACCTTTTTCAGGTCTTCATAAACGGCGTCCTGCAAGCGCTTGCCGTCGGCGACCTCGCCCTTTTTCAGTCCGACGTAGGAAAGTATCTGCTGCTCCGAAAAGATAGAGTTTCCCTCGACCTTCAGCTCGCCGACGCGAAAGATCTTGCCTTCCGTCACAGGCACTTTGATCCGCAGCGTGTCGTCCATCGAGGTCAGCAGCGGGATCGGAAAGGCCTTGACTATCGGAAAACCGGTCCGTTTGTAACCGAGGCCTTCGACCTCGGGTTCACCGATACGGGCCTGAAAATAGCCCTTTGAGAACATGTACGAACGCACGTTCTTCTGGAGGTCATACTCGAGCTTTCTAAGATCGAGTATGTCCATACCTTTGACCCGGGAAATGAGGCCCGTCTCCTTCACAAGAGTCAGCGCGTTACGAAGTTCTCCGTCCTTAAAGTGCTGATTCCCCTCGAAATCGATCTCGACGATACGCGAGCGGTTTCCCTGCTCGATATCGAAAATGATGGCGATTGAGGTGGCCGAAACTTCTTCCTCGGACACCGTGACCTTTGCATTCGGGTAACCCTTCGACGCCAGCATTTCGCGGAGAACGCGGGTCGCGGAACGCGCCTTGACCGGATCATAGACCGACTCTTTTGAGACGCCGACCCGTTTTTCGCGAAATTCCTTGAGGATGTCCGATTCCTGCAGTGCCTTCGTGCCCTTGAACTGAAGGTCGCGGATGATCGGCAATTCACGCACTTCGAATATGACGTTTACGCCGCCGCGAATACCATCCTCGGTCAAAACACGTGTCGCGGTCTTGTCGAAGAAGTTGAGTGAAAGCAGTTCTTTAAGATCGCGTTCGAGTGCTGCGGGGTCGTAAATGTCGCCCTGGCGGGTCTTTATATAATAAAGAAGGTCTTCGTCGCGAAGGCGGCGATTGCCCTGAATGTCAACGCTCTCGACGATCTGCTGGGCATTTGCCGGCGATGCCGATATCCCTTTCGCACTGTCGCCGGCATCTGCCAGGGCCTGAACGCCCGATACGGCGAGAGCCAGAATTACAAACCCGAGTGCGCTTAACCTTTTCATAAAGAGCGAAACCTATCCTTGGTGCAAATTGAAAGCCTCGAAGGGCTTCGCGTTCGCCGTGTGTCGTGATCGTGGAGCAATAGAATAACCAAACAAATACGGCATTTCAACGTCGATTCTTGTCTGGCGGTTTGATTCTGGCGCTCCCGCACAGGTTGCCCTCAGGCGCCTGCCCAACAAACTTCCGAATTATACAGGGAAAGCGCCGAAAACAGAAAAGTCGAGAAGCCATCAGGTCAGGTCTTTTGGCCAGGTACCGGCCGGGCGGGTTGTCTGGAACCGGAACTCGGATGTATTTTTTTATTATCTCCCGCTGGTAAAAAATTGATCGTGAGGTTGTTTACTATGAGGCTCTTTTATTCTCAATTTCTGTTTTTCCTTGCCTTGTCTGTTTATCCGCTTTCGCTATCGGCACAGACAGCGGATATGACAAAGCCGCTCAACACCGACCCTAATACCGTGCAGATCATTTCGTCAGACATTGATCTGTTTTGGAGGGCCTTTGACAGAGCAAAACCTGAAAACAGCTTGTACGTCTTCCGCGATGAATATCTGCGAAAGGGCAGCGTCGGCCTGAAGCAGTTCACAGAGAACCGTATCGGGACGTCATGTGATCTGGTCGAAACGATCGAAGCCCGCCCGAAATACTACGCATCGCTCCGCGAGCCGTCGCTAAAGGCACACTCATTCAAGGAGCCGATGAGGAACGCGTTTCGAAATCTGAAAGGGCTGTATCCTGACGCCGTTTTTCCGGATGTCTATCTTTTGATCGGAAGGATGAATTCCGGCGGAACCTATACCGCCAACGCACTGCTCATCGGCGTGGATATGTACGGGATGACGCCGTCGACCCCGACTGAGGAACTGAGCGATTGGCACAAAAAGGTCCTTAAACCTATCGACGAGATACCGTACATCGTCGCCCATGAACTCATACATTATCAGCAGAAATTTCCGAGGACAGACCGATCGTTGTTGGCATCGTCGATCGGCGAGGGAAGCGCGGACTTTATCGCCGAGCTTATCGCCGGAAAGCATATCAACCACCATCTGCATGAATATGGAAACCCAAAGGAACGCGAATTGTGGCTTGAGTTCAAAACGTCGATGGCAGCCAACGACACGTCGCTATGGCTCTACAACGGCGGCAAGATCAAGGACCGTCCCGCCGACCTCGGCTACTATATGGGATATAAGATCGCCGAAAGCTACTACAAGAACGCAGCCGACAAAAAGCAGGCCGTCAAGGATATTCTCGAGATCAAAGATTTTGGTGCATTTCTTAAGGCGAGCAAGTATGAGGAAAAGTTTGGTGCGGCAAACTAGCTGCCCCAGGTAACGAACATTGTGATCGCGGCCGCAAACATAACGACGGCCGCGAGCCAGCCCACAATATTTGTGAATAGCCCATTCGTCCGCCGGCCCATTACTTTTTGGTTGTTCGAAACGAGCATGACAACGACCAGCAGCGGCGGTGCGACGACACCGTTGATCACCGCCGTCCAATAAAGGGCTTTGATCGGATTGATCCCGAGAAAATCCAGCGCCACGCCGACGATCGTCGAGGCGGCGATAACGGCGTAGAATTTTTTTGCGTGCCGCGGTTTCTCGTCGAGGCCCGACGGCCAGTCAAAAGTTTCGGCAACCGCATACGCGGCCGAGCCGGTAAGGACCGGGACCGCAAGCAGGCCGGCGCCGATAAGTCCGATCGCAAACAACACGCTCGCAAGGTCGCCGGCGAGCGGCCGCAATGCCTGCGCAGCGTCTGTCGCCGATTGAATGTCGGTTTTTCCCGAGGCGTGCAGCGTCGCTCCCGCAGCGAGTATCACGAAATAGAAAACCACATTGCAGAAAAGCATGCCGACGATAGTATCGATCTTTTCCTTCTTGATCTCGGCGTCGGTCGCTCCTTCGCGCTCGGCGAGCGTAGTGCGGCCTTCGCTCTTTTCCTCCTCGACCTCTTCGCTCGCCTCCCAAAAGAAAAGATAGGGCGAGATCGTCGTGCCGAGGATGGCAACGATCGTTGTTATGTATTCGCTCGTCAGCGAGATCTGGGGCACAAACGTGGCCCTCGCTACGGCATACCAATCCGGCTTTGCCAGAAATGCCGCGATCACATACGCGAAAAGCGATAATGTCAGCCACTTAAATACCTTTACGATCAGGTGATACGATCCCCAAACTTGCAGGGCCACTATCGCTATTGCGATCGGTATCACCATCACTGAGATCGGAACGGGAACGAACATATTTATCGCCGCCGATATCGCCGAAATGTCGGCACCGGCATTGATCGTGTTCGCGATCACAAGTCCGACAACGGCCGGGTACAGCAGCCATCGCGGATAATACCGGCGAAGCACGCCCGCCAGCCCTCGCCCCGAGACCATCCCGATCTTGGCACAAATGTGCTGCACCACGACCATCAGAGGCAGCGTCACGATAGCCGTCCACAAGGTCGCAAATCCAAGAGCGGCACCCGCCTGCGAATACGTACCGATCCCCGACGGATCGTCATCCGACGCACCCGTGATCAACCCCGGGCCGAGTCGACTGAGAAAGCGTTTAATTGGATTATTATTTCGATCCATCGAGACCGAGTTCAGTGAGATTTTCGTGCCTGCGACTGCACGGCCGTGATCGCGACCGCATCTACAATATCCTCAGCCTTGCAGCCTCGGGAAAGGTCGTTGCACGGCCGGTCGAGGCCTTGGAGGATAGGGCCGATGGCGGTGCCGCCGGTGAGGCGCTCGGTAAGTTTGTAGGCGATGTTGCCGGCATTGAGGTCGGGGAAGATGAGGACGTTCGCTTTTCCGGCAACCGGCGAGCCCGGGGCCTTGGAGCCGGCGACGGACGGGACCAGAGCCGCGTCGGCCTGTAGTTCGCCGTCGATGGCAAGTTCGGGCATCCTGGCCCTGACGGTCTTTGTCGCCTCGATGACCTTGTCGATCAATTGATGCGTCGCGCTTCCCTTCGTCGAGAATGACAGCATTGCGACCCGCGGTTCTGCCTGCAGGAGCGCCCGGCACGATCCGGCGGACGCTATAGCGATCTCGGCGAGTTCGCCGGCGTCAGGCTCGATGACGACGCCGCAGTCGGCATAGATCATTGCCCCTTTTTCGCCGAATTTCTTATCCGGCACGACCATCAGAAAAAAGCTCGAGACGGTCTTAAATCCCTGCCTCACGCCTATACAACGCAACGCGGCCGCTACCGTATGGGCGGTCGTGTTGGTCGCACCGGCGACTGAGCCGTCGGCTTTGCCCTCGCGAACCATCAGATTGCCAAAATATAGCGGGTCCTTTACCGTTTGTTCGGCTTCCTCGAGAGTAACGCCCTTGGAGCGGCGCATCTGATGATATAGCTCAGCCGTTTTGCCAAACCAATGATGGTCCTTGCGATGGTCGATGATCTCAACACCGTTTAGGTTCGCACCGACATCGGACGCTAATGCCCGCACCTTCTCCTCATTGCCGATCATGGTGATCCTTGCAATGCGGTCGCGCGAACAGACCGCTGCTGCCTCTATGGTGCGAGCATCCTCGCCCTCGGGCAGGATAATGTGCTGTAAGTCGGCTGCGGCTCTTTGGCGAATCTGTTGAAGGATCATGGTCAGTGGTCAGTGATCTGTGGTCGGTGGTCATAAAGATCTGATTACCAGACTCTGACCACGGACCACCGACCACTGACCACTGAATTTACCATACAACCAAACTGCGCGAAACTTGCACAAAGCAGCGGTCGTAATTAGACTGTGGGTGATCAAGGGGTAGAATAATAGAATGGGAAGGATCGTAAAGACAGAAACAAAGATCAAACGTCGCGAAAAGTCCGAACTTAAGGGCCGAATGCGCAGCTTTTTGATGTTCCTGCCGAATATGGTCGTCCTCCTCGGCCGCCTTCTAAAGGATGCTCGGGTGCCAACGGCCGAAAAGGCCCTGTTCCTTGCGGCGATCGTCTATGTGATCTCTCCGCTCGATCTTATCCCCGATGTTTTCCCGTTTATCGGCCAGATTGACGATCTTTATATGGTCGCCCTGACGCTGTTACGACTCGTAAACAGGACCGACGAATCGGTCGTTCGCCAGCACTGGCCCGGCGGCGGCGATATCGTGGCCCTTGCCGATTCTATTGCGAACATCGCCCCAAAATTCCTGCCGAAACGCATTTCGCGGGTTCTGACGACACATGTCGAGCTCGCCCCGGCGGGCAAGGTACTGCGGGGTATCACGAACCGCGATGAAGCTATCGTTCGTGAGATGCCGGGTGAAGATCTGCCGGGTATCGACGCCCGATCGCGTATGACGAACTGATCGATTGGCAAAAACAATCATTATTTCACCCAAAAACTCTATATTTCTTTGGATTCGGGCTCCCTTTGCAACTATATCCAAGGGAAGCTCGTAAAGATCTTAGTACTGATAATATTGACTCCGCTCGCCGGTTTTTCGTTATAATGGTTTCCGTTAACGAAAAGCTGGTTTAGGAATTTTATGTTCGAACGTTATACGGAGAGGTCGCGCCGCGTGATCTTTTTCGCCCGGTACGAGGCCCTCCAGTACGGCTCACAGGTTATCGCTCCTGAGCACATACTGCTCGGGCTGATGCGTGAGGATAAGACGATCTCCGCGCGTTACTTCCCCTACAGGCACGTTCTCACTGTTGATACCATCCGACGCGACATCGAGGAACGTATTGTCGTCCGCGACCGCATTCCGCAATCATCGGAGCTTCACCTCTCAGCCGCGACCAAGCGGATCCTCTTTTACGCCAACGACGAAAGCCGTCAGCTTAAGAATCGCCATATCGGGCCCGAGCACTTGCTGCTTGGTATAGTCCGCGAAGAAAAATCGATCGCGGCGGAGATCCTTTTCGGCTACGGCCTGAGATTGAACGACGTTCGTGACGAGATGTCGCGGCAGAGCGGCATTCCCGGCGTGCTCGCTGCAACGCGCGAGAACACCAAGACACCCGGCCTGCAGGAATTTACGCGCGACCTAACCGTCGAGGCATCGGAGGGACGCCTCGATCCGCTCGTCGGCCGCGAACCTGAACTCGCACGCATTATCGAGATCCTATGCCGTCGAACTAAGAACAACCCTGTGCTTATCGGCGAGTCCGGAGTCGGCAAGACGGCGATCATCGAGGGCCTCGCCCAACGTATCGTCGACCGCAACGTCCCGACCTTCCTGGAAAACAAACGCATTCTCTCGCTCGATCTGTCCCTTGTCGTCGCCGGCACCAAGTACCGCGGGCAGTTTGAGGAACGGCTCAAAAAGATAATGGCTGAGCTTAAGGACAACAGCGACAATATCGTCTTTATCGACGAGCTGCACACGCTGGTCGGTGCCGGCTCGGCCGAAGGCACGCTCGACGCGGCAAACATTCTCAAACCGGCGCTGTCTCGCGGAGACATTCAATGTATCGGAGCGACCACGCCCGGCGAGTTTCGCAGGACGATAGAAAAAGACCGTGCACTCGAACGCCGCTTTCAGGCAGTCAAGGTCGAACCGCCGACCGAGGCTGAGGCCATAGCGATCATAGAGGGTATAGTCGACCGCTATGAGGCGTTTAATCAGCTCAGATATTCCAATGATGCACTGCACGCCGCAGTCCAGCAGTCGAGCCGATACATCGCCGACCGGTTCCTTCCGGACAAGGCGATCGACGTGCTGGACGAGGCCGGTGCCCGGGCCAAGCTTCGGTATCAGCAGGAAAATCGCGGCGAGCCGTCCTGGAAAGAAACGGTCGAGAACTGGAAGCGTGCCGCGGCTAACGAGGATCAATTGATCTCGTACGAGCTGAGATCGCTCGAAGATTCGTTCTTCGCCGTCGAGGTTACAAAGGACGATGTGGATGAGGTTATCGCCCGCTGGACCGGGGTCCCGGTGACTTCCGTAAAGCAGAAAGAGGCCGAGAAATTGCTTACCATTGAGACCGCTCTCCATGAGCGAATCGTTTCTCAGCGGCCGGCGATATCGGCTCTCGCCCGTGCCATCCGCCGTTCGCGTGCCGGCCTGAAAAATCCAAGCCGTCCTGTCGGCTCGTTCCTTTTTCTGGGCCCAACGGGCGTCGGTAAGACCGAGGTTGCCCGCAGCATCGCCGAATACCTTTTCGGCTCCGAGCGTGCACTGATCCGATTCGACATGAGCGAGTTCATGGAAAAGCACGCCGTGTCGAAATTCATCGGTTCGCCTCCGGGTTTCGTCGGCCACGATGAGGGCGGACAGCTTACCGAAAAGCTTCGGCGCTCGCCGTATGCGGTCGTTCTCTTCGACGAGGTAGAAAAAGCCCATCCCGATCTTTTCAATGTTCTGCTGCAGGTATTCGAGGATGGCATCTTAACCGATGCCCAGGGGAATACTGTCGATTGCAAACACGCGATCTTCATTATGACGTCAAATCTCGGCGCAAGTGTGATACAGAAACGAGCCTCGCAGGGCTTT
>CAYSMU010000037.1:4374-12839 GCA_964432145.1 uncultured Chloracidobacterium sp. | reverse complement strand
CTCTACACTCCGCTTAGTCCGGCAGAAACAGGGACGGACAGCCGTGATGAACTGTTGAATGAACAAGCGCGTGTATCGGCAAATCCATGGGACGGGCAGCCTTCGCGAGAGGCCCGATTTCGGGAATTGCTCAATCTCCGGGCGCCGCAATTCGAGATCCGCGACCTGTCGCCGGTCTTGGATTCGCTGCGAAACATCAAGTCCAAAAAAGAGATCGAGGTCATCCGTAAGGCGACAGAGATCGCCGGTTTGGCGATCATCGAAGCTATGCGTTCGACCGAACCCGGAGTTTACGAGTACCAACTCGACGCCGCTGCAAAGTACATATTTTATTTACATGGTGCCCGCGGTGACGCATACGCATCGATCATCGGCGGCGGCTCCAATGCATATTTAGGCCATTACTTCCGGAAAACGGACAAATTAAAGGACGGCGACCTGCTGCTAATGGACTACGCTCCGGATTTTCGTTATTACACCAGCGATGTAACCCGAATGTGGCCCGTTAACGGTAAATATACGGCCGGTCAAAAGGCATTGACCAACTTCATTTTGGCTTACCGCGACGCACTGATTAAGTATGTTCGGCCCGGCGTGACCGCGGACATTGTTCTTGATTCGGCCGCCAGGGATATGGAGCAATATTTGGTGGGTAAGACATTTGAAAAACCCGAGCATTTGAAAGCGGTCCGCGAAAGCCTGAAATTTCGGGGGCATTTTCAACATCCGGTCGGAATGGCTGTGCACGATGTTGGTCAGGTTCGCGGCGTCAAACTCGAGCCCGGTATGGTCTTTACAATTGATCCGATGGTTTGGGTCCATGAAGAGAAACTATACGTTCGTATCGAAGACGTGGTCGTCGTTACGGCCGACGGATCTGAAAATCTGAGCGCGTTCGTACCGTCCTCGATCGAAGATATCGAGCGTACGATGACGGAAAAGGGGCTCATCCAATTTCGGCCCGCAAATCCACTGCCATTGAAGAAGTAGCCCTCAAAACAGGCCGGATCGCACAATTATGAGACTAATATTCCGCACCGCGTCGGTCAGCATGGCTCTCGCTGTCGTAATGACAGCTTCTGCCGCTGCTTTTTTCGATAGTTACCCTAAGAACCCGAATATTGATGTAATTAACTACGTTTTCAAGCTCGAGCTGTCTGACAGCACCGATGAGATCGTTGCAGAGGCGGCTGTCGATGTGAGGTTCCTGGCTGACGGTATTCAGGAACTCAGGCTTGATCTGACCAATGCCGGCACGGCGTCAAATGGCAAAGGAATGAGCGTCAGCCGCGTGACGAGCGACGGAAAGCCGGTTGGGTATCGTCACGAAAATAACGTGCTGCTTATCAAACTACCCATACCGTCCAGATCCAACCAACGCGAAAATTTTACGATCTTTTACAAAGGCATTCCTGCAACAGGCCTCAAGATCGCCAATAACAAATACGGCGAACGTACGTTCTTCAGCGATAATTGGCCGGACAAAGGGCGAAACTGGCTGCCCACGGTCGACCATCCCTCGGATAAGGCGATGTGCGAATTCATTGTGACCGCACCGAGCCATTACCAAGTCGTTTCCAATGGCTTAAAGATCGAGGAAACTGACACTCCGGGAAATAGACGGCGAACCCACTGGAGACAGTCCGTACCGATCGCTTCGTGGCTCTACGTGTTGGGAGTAGCTCGTTTTGCGGTTCAATACGTAGACGAGTTTGAGGGCAAGTCGATCCAGACCTGGGTTTATCATCAGGACCGCGATAAGGGATTTTACGATTTCGACGTGGTCACCAAAAAGGCCCTGGCGTTCTATAGTGACGCCGTAGGCCCATTCGCTTACGAAAAGCTGGCGAATATCCAATCAAATAGCGTTAGCGGCGGCATGGAGGCGGCATCTGCCATTCTTTACAGTGAAAATTCGGTTGTGGGCGACCGAAATGTGCGTTGGCGAAACGTCGTGATTCACGAGATAGCACATCAATGGTTTGGCAATTCCGTTACAGAAAAAGACTGGGACGAAGTTTGGCTCAGCGAAGGTTTCGCCACGTACTTCACTTTGCTTTTTATCGAACATCAATACGGACGGGACGAGTTCCTCGAAGGCCTTCGTTCAAGCAAAAGGTCGGTAGACGCCTTTTATCTAAAGAACCCAAACTACCGACTTATCCACGACGATCTCAAGGACATGAACGACGTAACGACAAGCCAGATCTATCAAAAAGGAAGCTGGACACTGCACATGCTCCGCGGCGTGGTTGGCACCGAGAATTTTTGGAAAGGGATCAAGCAATATTACCGCAAATATCGGGATTCTCACGCGACGGTTGCCGACTTTCGCCGCGTAATGGAAGAAGTGTCCGGCAAGGATCTCTCCGCGTTTTTCGATCAATGGCTCTACAAGCCCGGAACCCTGAAATACAAAGGAGGATGGACTTTCGATGCAGCCGAAAAACAGGTCAAAATAAGACTCGACCAGGTACAGGCCGATGGAAGTTTGTTCAAGATGCCGGTTGAAATAGCCGTATATTTACCCGGGCAAACCAGGCCCCAGATGCACACTGTGCAGGCCGACGCGAAGTTGAATACATTCGCGCTAAATGTCAGCAGCGAGCCGGAGAAGGTTGTAGTCGATCCAAGTATGTGGATCCTGACAGACATCGATTTTACCAGAGATAGATGAGCGGTTCGATCTTGACTTTCGCCGCACGATGTGCTATATATGCAACACACTGGCATATATGCAAGCATGTCCGTGACGAAATATGTTTCGCCAGATCGACGCTGCGATCGAGATCTTATACAGGTCGATCTATGATCGCTTGTCCCGCGATTCACATCCGGGCGAGGCATAAGTTAGTGAACGAATGGCGAATTCCTAACCGGCTTGATATGAGATATTTACAGCCAGAACCTCAACTATTTGTTGAAGACAAAATAGGTAAATTATTTTTTTCACGCTGAACGGCGAGCCACCCCACAAATATGAACGTAAGTGGCATTATAATCAACAGCTTAAGTGTCCCGCTTCGGATGTGGGACAGTGTGGGACACCCGTCGTGAACTGACATGGGCGTCCGGGCCGTTCGGAGGGTGAAAAAATGTGTTTTATGGTCTCGCGGATTCCATTTACCATTGCTGCAATAGGTTCGTTTGATCGTTATTTTCTTGAACAATCAGGCCGTTACTCCCGTATCATTGTCCGGTTCTCAAAAAATTCGCTCCGATAGATACATTTGATATGAAACTCGCATTCAGCTTGTCGTTTCTTCTGCTTCTCTCCTCGTTCACATTTGGCCAGGAGAGTCCGCTTTGGCTGCGTTACCCCGCGATCTCGCCTGACGGCCAAACGCTGCTCTTTGAATACAAGGGCGATATCTGGTCCGTGCCCGCGGCCGGCGGCAACGCGATACCGTTGACCCTTAGCGAAAGCTACGAGTACTCACCCGTTTGGAGTAACGACGGCAGAAGTATCGCATTTGCATCGGACCGTTACGGCAATTTCGATGTCTTCGTCATGCCGGCCGGCGGCGGCGAGGCCCGGCGCTTGACGTTTCACTCGGCGGGCGAGCTGCCAAGCAGTTTTACCGCTGATGATAAAGCGGTACTTTTCGCGTCTGCGCGGCAAGACCTCGCGTCGAACGTTCAGTTCCCTTCCGGCGGAATGACCGAACTCTATTCAGTACCTGTTGCAGGCGGATCCGTTTCTCAGGTGCTCACCTCACCTGCACTAAATGCGAGAGTGAATTCGACCGGTGATAAGATCATCTTCCACGATTACAAGGGTGTCGAAAACGAATGGCGCAAACATCACACATCATCGGTGACGCGCGACATTTGGATCTACGACCTGACGGCAAAGAAATATACTCAGCTCACATCCTTCAAAGGTGAGGACCGTAACCCGGTTTTCGGTTCGAATGACAGCGAATTTTACTACCTAAGCGAACAAAGCGGGTCCTTTAATGTTTACAAGAGCAGTTTAGCCCGCCCAGAACGCAGTGCGCCGGTCACAAAGCTAGCTAAACACCCTGTCAGATTCCTCACGCGCTCGAAAAACGGCACATTGGCGTTCAGCTACGACGGCGAACTTTACACGATGAAGGACGGCGGAGAGCCAAAGAAGGTTCCCGTGCGCATTTCTGCTGACGGCCGTGACCAGATCGAAAGGATCGTACCTGTTAATGGCGGTTTTACCCAGGCTAAGCTGGCACCGAGCGGAAAGGAGTTCGCATTCGTATTTCGCGGTGAGATATTTGTTTCGAGCATTGACGGAAGGATCGTCAAGCGTGTGACGAACACGCCCTCGCAAGAGCGTTCGGTCAGTTGGAGCCCTGACGGAAAGTCGCTGGTCTATGCCGCCGAGCGAGACAACAACTGGAACATCTATACCTCAACGATAACCCGCAAGCAGGAGCCGTATTTTTACGCCTCGACAGTCGTAAAGGAAGAACCCGTTGTGTCAACTGCGGCAGAGGAATTTCAACCTGCCTTTTCACCCGACGGCAAAGATATTGCGTATCTCGAGAACCGTACCACTCTCAAGGTATTCAATATCGCGTCGAAACGATCGCGAACCGTGCTTCCGCCGGAATACAACTACTCCTACGCCGACGGCGACCAGTATTATCAATGGTCGCCGGACTCAAAGTGGCTCCTTGTTCAGTTTGGGCCTAAGGAAAGGATGTTCACTCCCGAGGTCGGCCTCGTCTCGGCAGCCGGCGACGGCAAGGTCATCAACCTTACGCAGAGCGGCTACGACGATGTATTGCCGAAATGGGCCATGGACGGCAAGATGATGATCTGGGGCTCAACACGCGAAGGTGCACTTTCACAAGCACTTAACTCTGTTTCCGCCGACGTTTTTGGAATGTATTTCACAAAGGCGTCCTATGACCGGGCGCGGCTCTCGAAGGAGGAATTCGCCCTGCTCAAGGAGACCGAGGAAAGGGAAAAGAAAGAGGCGGACGAGAAGGCCAGGGCAGCCGGGTCGCCGTCGCCTTCGCCGGCTGCATCACCAAAGGCTGACGACAAGAAGGCCCTTGAATTGGAACTCGATGGCGTCAATGAACGGAAACAGCGGTTGACTGTTCACACCTCCGACATCTCGGATTGGGTATTGTCCAGGGACGGCGAGAAGCTTTTTTATCTGACCGCGTTCGAAAAAGGTAACGACTTGTGGGTAACCGAGATACGCACCCGTGAGACCAGGATCTTTGCCAAACTCGGTGCTAATAGCGCATCGATGGAGCTTTCGACTGACGGCAAATTTCTCTTTGTTCTCGCTGACGGGCGCGTTACAAAGATCGATGCCGACAGCGGTAAGCCTGAACCCGCCGCGGTCAATACTGAAATGGTGCTTAATTACACCGCGGAAAAGCAGTATATAACGGCGTTGATTGGGACTCTTATTACACCGCATACAAACGCTTCGTGCCCTTCATTAACAACAACTACGACTTTGCGGAAATGATGAGCGAGATGCTCGGCGAGGTCAATGTATCTCATACAGGCGCGTATTTTAACCCGAGCTTTCCGCAGGGCGACCAAACCGCTTCGCTGGGTGTGCTTTACGACTATTCGCATTCGGGCACCGGGGTTAAGATCGCAGAGGTTATTCAGGGAGGGCCGCTGGATCTGGCGTCGTCAGCGGTCCGTGCGGGACACGTGATCGAGTCTATCGACGGGACCGCGATCGACGGTACGTTCGATTTCTTTAAGCTGCTGAATCGCAAGGCCGGTAAGTTCACGCTCATATCCGTTTTTGATCCCTCCGCTAACAGACGCTGGGACGAGACGCTCAAGCCAATAAGCCGGGGCGAGGAAAACGAACTCCTTTACCGACGTTGGGTTCGGGCCCGTCGTGCCGAGACGGAACGTCTGTCCGGCGGCAAGATCGGCTACATTCATGTCCGGTCGATGAACGACGCCAGCATGAGGGCCGCGGTTGACGAATCGCTCGGGCTCAATATTTCAAAAGATGCCATAATCGTCGATACACGGTTCAATGGCGGCGGCAGTATCCATGAACAGCTCTCCGATTTCCTTAGCGGCAAGAAATATTTCGACGTCGTGCCGCATGGGCAGTACATCGGCAGCGAACCGTTCGACAAATGGATCAAACCGTCGATCGTTCTTGTAGGTGAGAGCAACTATTCTGACGCCCACCTGTTCCCTCTTGCCTACAAGGCAAAGGGTATCGGCCAGGTGCTTGGGATGCCGGTGCCGGGAACGGGAACCTTTGTTTGGTGGGAAAACCAGATCGACAGCACTATACGATTCGGCATACCGATGGGCTGCTGGCGTTCGCTCGACGGTAAATGCGGTGAGAACAATCAGATGGAGCCTGACATGCTCGTCAGGAATGAGCCCGACGTGATGGCCGCCGGACGCGACCAGCAGATAGAAGCAGCCGTCAAGGCCCTGATGAACAAGCGTTGATCAGGCTAAAGCAACGATCTTCGTTGTCAAGGGAATGGTTCGGCCCTTTCCTCAAGCACAATATTTTTCGGTGATCTGCCGGAAATGGTAGCCCATCGCTGCCAGCGTCAAGCCATGAGCAAAATCTCGTGGGTGATAACGTACCAGCTTGTAGAAGTATTTCCAAAACGGCATGCGAGCGCGGTCACGGATCCCGAGCGTCATTACGATATTGCAGAATGCCTTTAGGTCCTTGACCAACGACGACTGTCGCGGCTCGATCCGATTCTGGTGAAAACGCGATAGACAGTCGAGCGCACGGGCGTAGTATTCCCGCGGGCTGTAAATATTCTTTAATACGCGCTGAAACCCTTCGATCAGAAGGTCGCGATCCATTTTGGGGACAAAATTCAGCGAGCAATCGGTGTTATTACCCGAATGGTATCCCTCGAGCCGGCCTTCTTTCTCCAGCCTTCGCCAGAGTTGGGTGTCCGGCAATGCCGACAATAGACCGACCATCGCAAGCGGTATCGCGCTCTCGCGAATGAACTCCATTTGCAGGTCAAAGATATTTTCAGGATCACTGTCAAATCCTACGATGAAGCCGGCCATCACTTCCATGCCGTAGCTCTGTATCTTATGAACCGAGTCGATCAGGCTCCGACGCGTATTCTGCCCTTTTTGTGCTTCCTTGAGGCTCTCCTCAACAGGCGTTTCGATCCCCAGGAAAACCCTCCGGAATCCCGCGTCTTTCATTTGCTGGAGCAAGGCTTCATCCTCGGCAAGGTTTACGCTCGCCTCGGTTATAAATGAGAACGGGAACCCTCTTACCCGCGACCACTCAATAAGGTCAGGCATAAAGAGACGTACGTTCTTCTTATTGCCGATGAAGTTATCATCAACAATGAATACGAGGCCCCGCCAGCCCGCATTCATTAGTGCATCAAGTTCGGCAAGCATCTGGTCGTTTGTCTTTGTCCGCGGCACACGGCCGTAAATCTCAATAATGTCGCAAAACTCACAATTGAAAGGACAGCCTCGCGAATACTGAACACTCATCGCGCTGTACTTCGGCATGTCGATAAGTCCAAAGTCCGGTATCGGTGTAGCGTGCAACGATGGGCGTTCGCCGTCTTGATATACCTTGCGGGCGATGCCAAGTTCGAGATCGTTGACGAATTCGCGCAGCGTACCCTCTGCCTCACCGATAAAGATGTGATCGGCGTCGGGAAGTTTCTCGGAACTCGTTGAAACGTACGGCCCGCCGACCGCGATCCGCTTCCCAAAAGAGCGAACTCGGCTGACGACTTTCTCGAGCGACACGTTCTGGACGATCATCGCACTTAGAAACACAATGTCCGCCCATTCGATATCAGAGTGGGTCAGGGGACTGACATTCATATCTACCAGGCGACGCTCCCACGAAGACGGCAGCATCGCCGAGACGGTTATCAAACCAAGCGGAGGAAATGCGGCCCTTTTCCCTTCGAATGCCAGCGCATGCTTAAAACTCCAGTAAGTATCGGGAAATTCGGGATATACGAGCAAGACCTTCATAAGGTCACATTACTCCTGTTCTTCGAGCTGAACAATAGGTTTTGCAAACCGTTACAAAACTAATACATAGCGCCCTCGGAAGATAAAGCGGACTCTGGAATATGATGCGGGCTCTCACAAACCTCCAACGCTACGAGAGCTTCGGAGGATTGTCCTTTAAATACTTCTCAAATTTCTTCTTGTCCGGGTGGTCCGGCACCTTGCTAAGGAATGTTCTGTACTCGGCTGCCGCGAGATCTCTAGCTCCAGCGAGGTCGTAGAGTCGAGCCTTGAGTAAGTGGCATTCGGCCATTCCTACAGGATCGAGGCGGAGAGCTTCGTCGAGAGCCGCGAGCCCATCGCTGCCGCGCTTGACTTGAAAGTACGCCTCGCCAAGCAGCCTGTAAGCACGGGCCGACAACGGATCAGAGGCAACCGCTCGCTCGAAATAGGCAATGGCTTCAGGGTACTTTCCCTGCATGGCCTTCAGCATTCCAAGATTGAGCATCGCCGGC
>CAYSMU010000037.1:0-4364 GCA_964432145.1 uncultured Chloracidobacterium sp. | reverse complement strand
ATAGTCGCGCCGGATCACGAGAACCTTTTTGAAAGCGGCCTCCGCCTCGGGCAACAGATCCAGCTCGATGTATAAAGACCCAAGCTTTGCCCATGCAATAAAATCCTCGGGATCGATAAGCGTTATCTGTTTGACGAGTTCTACCGATTCGCTCGGCCGTTTCGAGCGCTCCGCCTCGCTTACTCTTTTATAAAGATCCAGTGTCTTATCATTTGCGGGGCGATTAAATCTGGCAGAGACAACACCGGGCGGGGCCGGCAACACCTGCGAACCCGGCGCCGCCAGGTCAAAATCCTCACGCTGCCGCTGATTGCTGATATCCGAAACCGATCTCCGTGCAACTTCGACACCATCGACCTCGATTATCAATGTACCGCTTGCGCCGCGTTTCTGGAAACAATAGTTCCCGGATCGTCCGATCAACTGACGGGTCGCCGGCTGCAGGCTATCTGAGTACATCGCGGTGATCCGCGGCTGCTTCGCTTCTTTGCTTAGGCCACGTAACACCACGCGGCCGAAAACGAAGGGCACGAGCCGGTTATCACGACCAACCTCGCGTGAAGGTGTTTCGCCGAACTCACGACAAACATCATCGGCTTGGGCGAATGCGCCGCCGGAGAGAAAGAGGATCGTCGCCCAACTGACGATCATGTATCTTGCGGCAACTGATATCTCCCTTTCCAACAGCACTTTATGGATTATCCTTAATGTATTTCTCAAATTTCTTTTTGTCCGGATGATCGTTTACCTTCGAGAGGAAAAGCTTATATTCCTTTGCAGCCAACTGTTTTGCTCCCGCAAGCTCGTAAAGATGGGCGAGTTGCAGGTGGCATTCCGCCATGCCGACAGGATCGAGTTTGATAGCATTATTGAGCGATTCAACGCCAAGACTACCCTGCTTTGCAAGCAGATAAGCCTCGCCGAGAAGCTGATGGGTCCTAGCGGCGGCCGGATCCAGGGTGACGGCGTGTTTGAAAACCTCGATCGCGGCTTCATATTGTTTGTTCGCCACCCGGATCTTGCCTGCATTGATCCATGCCGGCAAATATTCGGGCTCCAGGGTAAGCGAGCGGCGAAACGCCGCTTCGGCTTCGGAATAATTTCGCTCTTCCATCAAAAGCGACCCCAATTTAGCCCAAGCGATAAAGTCGGTAGGGTCGACGGCGACGATCTCCTTTACATACCTGCTCGCCTCCTTTCTGTCCTTGTTACGCTCGGCATCAGCGGCTTTTTTGTAAAGTTCCACCGTCTTCTCATTCGGCGGATGTGAAAACCTCGCCGAAACTGTACCGGGCGCCGCAATAGACGGCGTATTCCCTGGGTATACCTCAAAATCCTCTCGCTGCTGCGTCGCCCCGAATGAAGCGAGCGACCGTCGGGCAGCCTCGATCCCTTCGATCTCGATGATCAGAGTTCCCGGACTGTTTCCGCTTCGGCGAAAGCAATAGTTCCCTTTCTTCTCGACAGTAACTCTCTTTTCGGTCTGGTCGCGGTCGACAAGCGTAACGGTTACCCTCGGCCATTTGGCCGCGCCATCTAAGCCTTTTAGCGATATCCGTCCATAAACATATGGGATCTGCGCAAACGGCGAGTTCAAAGACGGAGTGACACCAAATTCGGCGCAAAAATCGTCAGCCTGAGCCGCCGTGTTGGCAGCGAAAAGTCCGATCGTTACGATCACCGCAGCAACGACAGCTCTTAGATCCATAATTCCCTCATGTAAAGCGAACTTCCAAGTAAGTTTGTCTGTTCGTAAGTCATACTCCAACCGCGGTGCCGAGTCAACCAGTCGGGTCAGCCGATGACTGTTGACTTCAGGGGCTTTTAGGCAAATACTAAGGCAAATGACCGATATCTTCGAACGTACTGCAAGGCCGAA
This sequence comes from uncultured Chloracidobacterium sp., assembly GCA_964432145.1. Lineage (GTDB taxonomy): Bacteria > Acidobacteriota > Blastocatellia > Pyrinomonadales > Pyrinomonadaceae > OLB17. The sequence continues at coordinate 2,485 of CAYSMU010000037.1, read as the reverse complement.
GGAACGATTCTTTCAGCTTCGGCGAGATCCGAACGACCCGAGAATGAGCGAGTTTGTCCATACTGACCCGCCACATTACGAGTCTTCCGACCTCGTTATCCTCGCGTGTCCTCAAGACGAAGGCGTCCGAAGAAGTGGCGGACGGGTCGGAGCGGCCGAGGCCCCGGACGCGATAAGGAGCCAGTTTTATCGGCTTTCGACCTTCAACGTAAAGAAAAAGGTCTTTGACCTTGGTGATGTGACCATCGCCAGTTCGCTCGAAGAAACGCACGACTCGATGCTTGCGATCGTAAAACAGGTCATCGCCGACGACAAACGTTTGATCGTACTAGGAGGCGGGGGTGACATTTCGTACGCCGACGGACGAGCAATGGCCGAGGTTTTCGGGCCCGAATGGTGGATCGGCGTCAATATAGACGCCCATCTGGATGTACGGATCGCGCCGGAACGAAACAGCGGCACTGCGTTTCGCCAGCTCTTGGAAGAAGGACACCTTCTTGGCTCCTATTTCTACGAGGCCGGCTATCAGACACATCTAACTTCGCCGGTTTACTACGAGTACATACGCTCAAAGGCGGTCCATCGGATCAGCCTCGAACTGCTGCGATCGCGCGCCGAGGCGGATCTCGAATTAAAAGAGCAAATCAGGCAAAAATTCATCGGCCACAGTTCCTCGCTGAACACCTTTTTTTCGTTCGACATGGATGCCGTGCGCATGGCCGACGCCCCCGGCACCTCTGACCCTTCGCCTCTTGGCTTGCGTGCCGGCGAGTTCATCCAATTGGTCAAATACGCCGCCTCCCTCGCAAATACAAGGATCATTGAATTTACCGGCGTCAATCCACGATTCGATGTTGACGACAGGACCTCAAAGTTGGTCGCGATCGGCATACATCGATTCTGTACGGGGGTAGCGTAACTCCTCCTCGCGGGATTTCTTCGATCTCAATAGTTTGATCCTTATCGGGAGCCCTCTGCGCGCGTCCCAAGACTTGCCAGGATGTTCATGTTCAATTGCTTTTTCGCATAAGGATCATGTTTTTACTGAGCATTTTCAAAGATCTGAACAAATACATTAGCACACGATTGCATAACTTGCAATATATTTCATCCTTGCACCACGCCTGAATATTTACCGTCCGACAGCCTGGACGGTTGATGCGAAACCGACATACAATAAGCCAGATCAACCTCAGGAGAATCAAAATGAAAACGAAACGCACCCTTGCAGGGCTGCTGATGTCAATTTCCATATTATACGTGTCTGCCCTGCCCTTTTCGCTTGAAGTGGCATCCGACCCGTCCGCGCCCGAAACGCGCTGCGGTTGGTTCGTGAATCCGACGCCCGCCAACGCCTGGCTGATCGATGCCGATCGCGAATGGACGATCTCGGTCCAGGGCGGCTACCAGGCTGAGGGCGACTGGCCCAATTTCACGAAGTCGCAATGGGTCAAGACGAACGTTAACTACGGTTATGGCTGCGCTTGTATGAAGGTCACGGTAAATAAGACTGATGACAAGATCGTACGGATCTTTTCAGCGTTCGCAAAACCACTTTCGGCCTGCCGTAAAGACAAGGCTCTTAAGGGTAGTGAACCAGGGGAATAAAGGAGTTGGTCAGGTAAGAACATATGAAAGTCCTAGTCGAACGGATCGTGATCATTTTCCTATTCGTGCTGACGATCTGTGTAACAAGCCTCTCGCAAGATAAAGATCGACAACCCACGATTCTGGTCACGGGTACCGCCGAGGTTCAGGTACAACCGGACGAGGTGATGATCACGCTCACTGTGACGAAACGCAACAAGGACTTACAGATGGCCAAGAAAGAGGCAGATCTGTCCCCCCGAAAAATTGTCGACACAACCCGCAGATTCGATATTAGGCCGGAGAACGTTAGAACCGACTACATTTCGGTCGATATGAAATATCAATCTATCCGTGATCCGAAGAATCGGATCTATGATGAAGATGGGGACGAGATCGGAACTCGTGTTTTCATAGGATATGAGGTTTCGACGACCATTCGCGTCAAACTCACAGATATTACGAAATTTGAGGATTTTTTCTCAGATATTCTCAAGACAGGCGTGTCGGAGATCGGCGGTGTAAGCTTTGAGACCTCTAGGCTCCGCGAACATAAAGATAAGGCCCGTCAAATGGCAATGAGGGCTGCTTTTGAGAAAGCGACCGCAATGGCGGGTGCGATAAACCAAACTATCGGAAAGGCGATACTTATAATTGAGGGCACCAACCCTGCCTCCGGGGGGTCGCTCCAAAATGTTTCCGCAAACTCTAATTACACGTCCGGAGTGGTTTCGGTCTCTGAACCGATCGCGACGTTTTCGCCGGGGAACATAAAGATAAGCGCTCAGGTAACCGTGACGTTCCTTTTGAATTGAAGATTAAGCTCTGACTTGACAGTCATTACCCTGTTTGGCATTCTTTAGGTTCGCTTTTGCCCTGATTATTTTGGTGCGAAAAC
>CAYSMU010000036.1:0-12906 GCA_964432145.1 uncultured Chloracidobacterium sp. | reverse complement strand
GATCGTCGAACGCCTTAAATCAGCTGGTTACGAGATCGAGCGTGCGACATATGCCAATTGGACGTTTTTCGCACCGATACTCGGCGGCCGCGTCTTGATGAAACTCACCGGCATCAAACCCGAATCCGAGAACAACATCAACGTCTCGGCGCTCAACGGCATATTCAGCAAATTGTTTTCCGCCGAGCGGTTTTGGCTTAAGAATTTCAATTTCCCGCTCGGCGTGTCGATCGTGGTCGTCGCGAGGAAGCCCGAATGAGCGACATTACGGTCGAGATCTGCGTCGATTCCGTTGAATCAGCTGTTGCTGCTCAGGCCGGCGGAGCCCATCGCATCGAGCTTTGCGACAACCTGATGGAGGGTGGGACGACCCCCAGTGCCGGTGCGATCGAGATCGCGAGAAAGTTCCTCGACATCAAGCTCCACGTCATCATTCGCCCACGCGGTGGCGATTTTCTTTATTCCGACACAGAATTCACGATCATGAAACGCGACATCGCGGCGGCGAAAACTCTCGGAGCTGACGGAGTCGTGATCGGCATTCTTGACGCAACTGGCGAGATCGATACCAAACGAACAGCCGAGCTCACCGAGCTTTCAAGGCCGATGTCTGTTACGTTTCACCGCGCGTTCGACGTATGCCGTGATCCGTTCAAGGCGATCGACGAACTCGCCGCTATCGGCGTCGACCGCATACTCACCTCGGGTCAGGAAGCGACCGCCGTTGAAGGTATGGACTTGATCGCGGATCTCGTGAAACATGCGGGCGAACGCATCACAATTATGGCCTGCGGCAATCTCAACGAACGAAATATCAGCAAGGTTATTACAGCGACCGGCGTACGCGAAGTTCATTTCACAGCCTTCGGCGAGATCGGGAGCGAGATGCGATACCGCAACGACCGCGTCTTCATGGGCGGAACGCTCCGACCGCCGGAGTATTCTCGCTCCGTGACCAGTTCGGATATCGTTCAGCGTGTGATCAAGGCTGCCTGATGATCTTCAGACCCCAACTAACTTCGCAAATGCTCCACGAATAGGCGAGACCGGTGCACCTTCTCGATAAAATGACAAAAGTTCATTCTCCGGCCTCCCGGCTCGATGATCCGCGAGCATCGCATCAGGTTCAAACTCCACGCCGACAGGATTTCTTTCAAATGCGACCTTCATGAATTCGGAACTCTCTTTGCTCGATCCCATGAGATCGACCTGAAACTCCATCTGGTTGCCGTCCGGATCGGAATAATACATAGATACTGTAATCCCATGGTGGACACACCAATATGGCTCGATCCCGTTTTCCTTGAGATGGGCATAGTTTTCCAGAAGATCTCCTAGAGATGACAAGGTGTAACCTACGTGGTCAACACCGATCGCGTCATGCTTTTCCTTTTCACTGCCGTCCGGGTGCAATACCGACATGTCAGCGAGGGCGAACCGGTGATGCTCATCGTCATAGGTCAAAAATGCCAACGCCGGGTTCTTGAATTGGATCCTTGCGTTAAAGACCTTTGCGTACCAGTCCAGCATCTCGTCAAATCGACGCGTTCGATAAACAATATGTGCAAATTTCGTTGGTGCAGCAATTGTCATGGTTCTCTCCTAAATGAGTGTGTTGCTAAATGTAAGATAATTCTGGTGGCGTGACAAACATCGAGGTGTAATACATGCTAACTATCAGATAAAAGTGTAAATTAATAAGTTTGTTGCGCTTGTACTGATGGAACTGACTGACACCAACAAGAAAACAGATGCGCCGGAGCTGTCCCTCTTTCTGCCCGTGCTCGACGAGGAAGAGAACTTGCGGCCGATGCATGCTAAGATCCAGGCCGCGCTCGACGCGCTCGGCAAGACTGCCGAGGTGATCTATGTCGATGACGGCTCAACCGATAAAAGCCTTGAAATATTGAAGGAACTGGCGGTGGCGGACGATCGGGTTCGCGTCATCTCGCTTCGACGCAATTACGGCCAGACAGCCGCGATGTCCGCGGGGATCGATGCCGCAAAAGGCGAGATCCTTATTCCGATGGATGCCGACCTTCAGAACGATCCGGCCGATATCAAACGCCTGCTCGACAAGCTCGACGAGGGCTACGACGTCGTCTCGGGCTGGCGAAAGAACCGCCAGGACAAGCTCATTTCCCGGAAAATACCTTCGCAGATAGCCAACCGTATCATCTCGTGGATCGGCGGCGTTCACCTGCACGACTACGGCTGTTCGCTCAAGGCGTATCGCCGCGATGTGATCCAGGACGTTCGGCTCTATGGCGAGATGCACCGATTTATCCCGATATACGCGTCCTGGGCCGGTGCACGCGTTGCCGAGATACCGGTCGATCATCATGCCCGCACGATGGGCAAGTCGAAATACGGCATCTCGCGCACCATCAAGGTCGTTTTCGACCTGATGACGATCAAATTCATGGCGTCGTACCAGACCAAACCGATCTACGTATTCGGTACGTTTGGGATGATCGCGTTCCTATTGTCGATGATCGCCGGCGTGTGGGCGATCGTGCTTAAGTTTTACGGCACTTCGTTTATCCTCACACCACTGCCTGTTATTACCGTGGTGATGCTGGCGATCTCGGTGCAGTTCTTCCTGATGGGCCTGCTCGCCGAACTCCTCGTGCGTACCTATCACGAGTCGCAGGACAAGTCGATATATGCCGTACGGGAACGGATCGGATTTGGAAATGGAACCACAGATACACACCGATGAACTCGGATAACTCAAATAATCCTCATATCTGTGTATATCTGTGTCCATCTGTGGTTAGTTTCTTATGTGCGGCATTACTGGTTGGATAAACCTCGAACAACCTAACGCAAAAGACCACACTGAGGCCGTGCTTCACTCAATGTGCGCTTCGATAGTGCATCGCGGGCCCGACAGCGAAGGCATATGGATGGACGATACGGTCGCGCTCGGTATGCGACGGCTCTCGATCATCGATCTCCACACCGGCGACCAGCCCGTTTTCAGCGAAGACAGATCGATCGTCGTCATGATGAACGGCGAGTTATACAACTACCGCGAGGTCCGCGACAGCCTGGAGAAACGCGGGCACAAATTCGTCACCCAGACCGATACCGAGATCGTCCCGCATCTATATCAGGAATATGGCGAGGATTTTGTCGACCACATCAACGGCATGTTCGCGATCGCATTGTGGGACACGCGGAAGAAAAAGCTTGTCATCGCACGCGACCGTTTCGGCGAAAAGCCTTTGTATTACGGCGTCTTCGACGGCAAGCTGCTTTACGCGTCCGAGCCAAAGGCTCTACTCGCACATCCATCGGTCAAGGCCGACCTTGATCTCGACGCACTGCGACATTACCTGAGTTTCGACTACGTTCCGGCCCCGCATTCGATCTATAAGGGCATTTCAAAACTTCCCGCGGCTCACGTAATGACGGTCGAGAACGGCGAGGTCAGGACGCGCCGCTACTGGAATCTGACCTGGAACAAGAACGGCCACAAACCGACATTGAAACAGGCTGCGGGCGAACTTCGAGGGCTGCTCTCGGACGCGGTCGGGATGCGGCTTGTGGCGGACGTACCGCTCGGAATATTGCTCTCGGGCGGCGTCGATTCATCGGCGGTCGCGGCGTTCGCCGTCCAGCATGCGACGGAAAAGGTAAAGACGTTCTCGATAGGATTCGAAGAAGATTCGTTTGACGAGTCGCGTTATGCTCGTCAGGTCGCCCACTATCTCGGTACAGAACATTACGAGGCCACGCTGAGCGTCGAAACGGCTGCCGACCTGATCAGCGAAATAGGCTCGTGGCTCGACGAACCGCTCTCAGACGGTTCGCTGATACCGACATTCATGCTGGCTCGTTTCGTGCGGCATCACGTGACCGTCGCACTCGGCGGCGACGGTGGTGACGAACTGTTCGCCGGTTATCCGATGTATTACGGCCACAAGGTGGCGAACTGGTATTCGGCGGTTCCGCGGTTGGTCCGCTCGGGCATGATCGAACAGGTCGTCAAACGCCTGCCTGTCTCGACCAAAAACCTCTCATTCGAGTACCGCGCCAAGCGCTTTGTGCGTTCGTCAAATTACGACAGCATCACGCGGCACCATTCGTGGTTCGGTTCGTTCACGATCGATGAACAGGAATCGTTATTGACGCCTGATGTCCGTGAACAGGCCTCGGCCGACATTTACCGCGGAGCGCGCGAACTGCTCACAATATGCGACGCACGGAACGAGATCGAGCAGATGCAGTATCTCGACATCAATTTCTACATGGCCGAGGACATTCTGACCAAGGTCGATCGTGCGGCGATGGCCGTGTCGCTGGAGACGCGTGCTCCGTTCCTAGATCCTCGCATCGGGCAATTTGCGGCAACGGTTCCGCTCGAGTACAAACTGCACGGCAGCAAGGGCAAGTACATTCTCAAGAAGTCGCTCGAGGGATTGCTGCCGAATGAGATCCTCCATCGGCGGAAAAAGGGTTTTGGGATTCCGATCGCCGACTGGCTCAAGGGTCGGCTAAACCCGCTGATGCACGATCTGCTCGCACCGCAACGGCTTAAGGAACAAGGGATTTTCGAGCCCGCGTATGTTGCAGCCCTGATCGCCGAACACGAACGCGGTATCGCCAGCCACCACAAACAGCTCTGGACGCTGCTTGTATTCCAGCTTTGGTACGAAAGGTTTCTTCGGCCGTGATCTGACAGATCAAAGCGCACACGCCGCCACGTTTTCAATACTCATTCTTTCGCGTATCATTTTAATTATATGGCAACCCTTTACCCAGAGATCGAGCCGTTCGACAGTGGAATGCTCGCTGTGTCAGACCTCCACACTATTTATTACGAACGCGTCGGCAACCCCGAAGGAATACCTGTCGTGTTTTTGCACGGCGGCCCGGGCGGCGGACTGATACCGATGTACCGGCAGTTTTTTGACCCTGCGGTTTATCACGTAATTTTGTTCGACCAACGCGGATCGGGCCAGTCAACGCCGCACGCCGAGGTGAATGAGAATACTACCTGGGACCTGATAAACGACATTGAGGCGCTCAGGACAAAATTTGGGATCGATCAATGGTATGTTTTTGGCGGTTCGTGGGGCAGTACGCTGAGCCTCGCGTACGGCATCAACCATCCCGATCGGTGCCTGGGACTGATACTCCGCGGTATATTTCTCACGCGAAAGAAAGAACTCGACTGGTTCTATCAGTACGGAGCCTCCGAGATATTTCCCGATTACTGGGAGCGTTACCGCGACGCGATCCCGGAGGACGAACGCAGTGATTTTGTAGCGGCGTACCACAAACGCCTTTTTAGCGACGATGAAAGCGTCCGTCTGGCGGCCGCACGTGCCTGGAGCGTTTGGGAAGGTTCGACCTCGAAACTCTACCCGGACAAAGACCTGATGGAGCATTGGGAAGGCGAACACGAGGCCTTGTCGTTGGCGCGTATCGAGTGCCACTATTTCGTAAATGGGTCATTTTTCCCGAGCGACAACTATCTGCTCGAGAATGTCGACAAGATACGCAATATTCAGACAGTCATTGTTCAGGGCCGTTATGACGTTGTGTGTCCGATCACGTCGGCGTGGGACCTGCACAAGGCGTTTCCCGAGGCGGAATTGATCGTTGTACCCGACTCGGGCCATTCGGTTTCAGAGAAAGGGATCACGTCAGCGCTGGTCGAGGCGATGGACCGGTTTAGGGCGAGCCGCTAGAAGAATTGGATGAAACTTGTTACAAATAGCTGTTATGATGTGATTCAGAGGAGTTCGGATCGTACCAATAAATAAAAAGGGATCAGCCATATGCCATCTTTAGGAACAACAGAAATTATCTTGATCGTCGCAGTTCTTTTCCTGCTCTTTGGAGCAAGCCGGTTGCCTCAACTAGCAAAATCGCTTGGCCAGTCTCGTAAAGCTTTCAAAGAGGGGATGCGCGAGGCGGAAGAAGAAGAAAAGGCCGCTGCAGCGACACCGTCAGCCACTGCCCCGCCGCAGATCAATCAGATGAGCGACGATGCCCTGGCTGAAGAAATGCGTCGCCGCGCGGAAGTGAAACAGGTTTAACCATGAAGGTTAAGGTAGTAATTCACGAGGCTGAGGAAGGCGGATTTTGGGCTGAAGTGCCGGCCATTCAGGGTTGCGCGAGTCAGGGAGATTCATTTGACGAGCTGATAGTCAATTTGCGCGAGGCTATTGAGGGCTGCGCTTTTACGGCATTTGATGAAAATGGCCGGACTTACTGAAGCTGATATTTGATCATGCCTTCTCTCCGGTCAAGAGCGTTGCTTTGACCGAGAACCGGAAAGACAGCTCCGGATCCTCTGTATCTATCAACTGAGCGAGTTTCTCCGAGACTCGCGCTTTTTCGTCATCGTCGAGTGAATCAAACCAAGCGGGCAACAGAAAGTCCGCGACCAGCGGTGCAGCCACGAAATCGGCGCCATTTTCAAAATCAAACATTTCCAGCACGGTTTCGGTATGGACGTTGGCAAGGCCCGCACGTTCGGCAATTGCCTCGAGCTGCGAAACCGTCGGCAGATCGCTGACCAGCTTTTCGACCGTCGCCCCGTCTTCGCCAAGGTTCTCATTAAAGAGAACTTCCCACAGTACCGAGAAAACTTCTCCGAAGCTGCCGTTCGTCGGCAGAAATACCGCGACAACGCCGCCCGTCCGAGCAACCCTTACCGAATCGTGGATCGCCGCCTCCGCTTCATACGGCCGGACGAATGTAGCATCCGTCAATACTGCATCAAACGCGTCATCCTCGAAACGGAGCATTGAAAAATCGACACCTGCCTTTACGGCTAGGCCCTTGTCGCCGGCGATCGCCAAAAGGTCCTCGTTTTCGCACGAAGCAAAGATATCGATCTTTTCGCCATATTTTTCGTCGAGCAGCAGGGCGTGCGTGCCGGTGCCGGCGTTCAAATAAAGAAGGTTCTCGGAATCTGACAGATCGACAAACTTGTCGACCAGTTCCGTAAAACGTCTCGTCCAGTCGTCCTGAACGTACAGATCACGCAGAAATGCGAGTTCTTTTTGCGTCTTGGTCATCAATCAATTAAACCCCATTGTCGATACTCAGGGCAACAAACCAATGGCTGAGAGCCACTGCTGACCTCAATTTGAAAAAAAGGTGTCGTTGCACAACTAAAACACGCGATAGTCTCTGCAATATATGCTAGAGTGGCTGTGGTTGTAGCAGTTGCCTTTTGGGCATGGATCTTTGAAAACTGAATTAGACGCTGATCAGGCACTCATTTCATCGTGCTATCCTTATCTAAATCGGGGAGATATGAATAGAAGCGTAAAAGACTTGTTTGATCTCACGCAGCGAACAGCCATCGTGACTGGTGGCTCGCGTGGGCTGGGCAAAGAGATCGCGGAAGGCTTGGCCGAAGCCGGAGCGAATCTTGTGCTCTGTGCGCGACGTGCGGAATGGCTGGATGAAACGGTCCGTGAATTTGAAGCTAAGGGTTTTGCTGTCGTTGGCAAAGCCTGCGACGTTTCGAATGCGGACGATGTTCAGGCAGTGATCAACACGGCCATTGAGACATTCGGCCGGATCGACATTCTGGTCAACAACGCGGGCACATCGTGGGGAGCAATGCCTGAGGACATGGAACTTGAGCATTGGCAAAAGGTCATCGATGTTAACCTGACCGGATGTTTTTTAATGGCACAGGCCGTGGGACGCGAGATGCTAAAGGCCGGATCCGGCTCGATAATCAATATCGCATCGATCGCCGGAATGACGTCATCCGCAAATGGCCCGTTTTACGCAGGCTATGCTGCCAGCAAAGCCGGCCTGATCGGACTTACACGGGAGCTTGCGGCAAGTTGGGGTCGTCGCGGAATCCGCGTCAACGCGATCGCTCCGGGGTTTTTCCATTCACGGCTTGCCGACGCTGTGATCGACATCTATGAGCGGTCGATACAGGAAAACAATGTGATCCCGCGTGTGGGACGCGAAGGCGAACTCAAGGGAACGGCGGTTTTTCTGGCATCAGACGCTTCGAGCTATATCACCGGGCAGACCATAGTGGTCGACGGGGGTACGACGGTGTGAGGAACATTGCCGTTCGCTTTAGCGAACGGTATTTGCGCTAGAGAGATATCTTCGGGCTTTAGCCGGACAATGGGAGTTTCGGCTAAAGCCGACGGCAATTTCCAAGCATAGGAAACTTGGAAAGTTCTATTTCACGAAGTGGAATTCACCAAACTTCTCCGGGACGTGAAAATTCGGCTTCACAGTGTTGGTCGGCTGCCAGGCAAGATAGCCGCGGGTCGGACCTTTGCCGACGCAGCGGAATAGATTGCCAAGCCAGATATCGCCGGCTTTGGGACGCGCGCCAAAAGCTTCCCATGGGATCTTGATCGCCATCACGACACGGTCTTTTTCGATCCTTGCCGCCGACGTCATTCCTGAGCTGTACTTGAGATCGGTCTTGCGTCCCTGGGACGCATACTCGATCGCGAGATCGATCCACTCTCCGGTCGGTGCAATTTCGAATTCGAAATACTTATTTCTCTGGGACGCATCCGGCGCAATAAATATCTCGCAGACATCCCGTTCCCAAAGTCCAACGGTCTTTTTTGTGAGATCCGGCTTGTCGCTGACGACGAGCGGCTCACTCTGGGACGCATCGAATCTGACGTACAACGCCTTGTCCGACCACAACAACCGAGCCTCAAACGCGCGTCCCTGCGGAGCGGATCTACCTGACCAGTAACTCGTGATCGAAACCTGGGACGCATTCTTCCACGCCGTGTCATTTAGATCGCTTATCGAGATCTCGGCTGCCGTGTAATGCGCTGTTATCGATCGACTTATAGATTCGTTCATAGTGGACGGTGAACCGGGAGCGACTACGGCCGCGAGCATGATCAACTGTATTGCTCGAATTGCGGCCTTCATTATATCGTCGGCAATAACCTGCTCAATTTCATTCGGAGTGTCGTAAATTCTGCCATGACCGCCTTTGCCGAACCGCGTGCGAGTACCGAAAACGGCCGATTTTGTGTGAACGCCAGAGCTATCGAATACAGCGTGCTTCGCGAGAAGGTCGGCTCGTTCGAGATGGCAAATACCGGCTCCCAGTATTCTGGAGTCATTTTTGATTTGAACGCGTCGAGCCCGTCGAAATTATAAAACCTCTGGCCGTGTTTTCGCATCCAGGCGAGCAATACTCTCAGCCAGACAGGATTGTCGAAAGGCTCGATCTTTGCCCGACGTGAGAGAGGCGACAGTCCGAGCGTAATGTATTCGAAGCCTTCGTTCGCCAGTTTACGGATCGCCGCGTCCATCATCAACTCAACGGTGCCATTTGGTGCGGATGGTACATGAGGAAACTGCTCGGTCAGCCAGCCCTTTCTATCGGGTATCGGCGAGAGGACGAGAAAAGCCGCGACGCGGGAATTGTGTTCGGCAACGAAAATTCGACGATTATCGAGCCGCCGCAGCGTCTCCGGTTCGATGACAAAATGCAGCGGCGGCAGGCCTTTAGTCGCCAGCCACTCTCTCAGGCATTCGCGAAGCTCCTGGTTGTCATTTGCCCGCTCGACGCTCCACTCGGTGATCGTAACGCCTTTGTTCCGTGCTCGGTTCAGCTGTGCCCGAAGAGACTTGCGGCCGGCGACTATCGACGGCCAATTAGCGGGATGCCAAACCGGCTGTGCACCGAGGAGGACCTTTGCATGATCTTTAGATTCGCGATAGAGAGACTCGACCCTTGCCTCGGCACCGAAATAGCAGACGCCGAGGCCCGCTTCCCGGGCGTCCGCCTCAAACGCGGCGGCAACCTCCGGCAGGCTCTTTTCGGGACAAACAGGAGCACCGGCGACTACACGAGAGTGGCCCGACGTCACATACCCGACAACAGACCGGCAATCAGGGCCAAACCAATATTCGATACCGGGATTGACGATCTGAAAGCAGGTAGTATTCCAACCGTATTTGAGGACGAGGTCGCGGGCATCGACGAAACGCGGATGCTCGTTCAGCCCGTATTCAGAACCGTCTTGAAGGCCATCTTGGCGAGTTTCCATGTGCGGTCCCAGTCGATCTTGCCGCCTTCGTCGCGGCCCACGAGCTTGTCGACGAACATCTTGCGAAAGTCGTTGCCCTCTCGGCGGAGCATGAATTCCTTAGCGTACGGCTTTGCGGTCTCGAAGAAATTGAACTCCGGATCGGTGATGATGCCGATACCTTCGAGCGTCATTAAAGCTCGCATTATATATGTGAAATTCGACGGCAGACGGAACGGATAATCGTACATAACGTCGGCCAGGTCGTAGGTCAGCTCTTTGAAATTAACGTCCTTGAGCTTGAGGTTGAAATGGAACTCAAACATACGCTCAACGACCGGCTTGATGGACGAATGCGCCGTTCCGGGCTTGAGGAAATCAAGGTCGATCAGGTCCTGGGCGATGCCTGCCGGGTCCTTGTCGACGACGTGGAAAAATGCGTCGATCATCTTCGCCTGCAGCTGCGGCGTAATGCGGCCGACCATGCCGAAATCGAAAAACGCGAGCCGTCCGTCGGGCATTACAAGCAGGTTGCCCGGATGCGGATCGGCGTGAAAGAAGCCGTCTTCTAGCAGCTGCTTGAGATAAGTCTTTATGAGTAAACGGTTTACCTTTGCCGGATCAACATTGCGGCGAGCCTGTTCTTCGAGATCGGTGACCTTAATGCCGTGGATGAACTCCATCGTAAGCACCTTTGCGGTCGTGGCATGCCAATGGATCGCCGGAACGTGAATGTTTGACCAGTTCTTAAAATTCTCGCGAAAACGCTCGGCGTTGCGGCCCTCGGCGGCGTAATCCATCTCTTCGTGGATGGTCACGTCAAATTCGCGGAGCATACCTGTCCAGTCGGCATTCTCATTGAGCTGAGGAAAACGCTCGGCAAAATTCGCAACCTTTTTGAGAATGATGATATCGCCCTTGATGGTCGCTTCCAGATTTGGCCGCTGGACTTTAACTGCGACCTCTTCACCGGTGAAAAGGCGCGCACGATAGACCTGTCCGAGCGATGCAGCGGCGACCGGTTCGAGTTCAAACTCGGCATAGACCTCATTGATCTTTTTGCCCAGCTCATGCTCGATGATCGAAAATGCGACGTCATTCGGGAACGGCGGTACCTGGTCGACGAGAGTGCCGAGTTCCTTAACGAAAGGCAACGGCAGCAGGTCGGCTCGCGTCCCCATCGACTGGCCGATCTTGATGAATGTTGGCCCGAGTTTGATGAGCTTTTCTTTCAGCCAGACTGCCTGCTTTTCCTGTATAACCTCGCGGTTGATGTTAGAACCAAGGAAAAATCGGCGCAGCAGCTTTAGAAAGCTCTGAAGAAACCACAGCCGGATCGAGTAGAGCTTTTCTCCATAGACGGCGGCCCGTGTCAGGTCGTACGCCCGGCGGAGCCGATCGTCTCTTTTCTTTTTCTGATGCTTGATGTGGACGTCAAGCTGATCGAGGTAGAGATACAGCGAGAGCATCGCTATCACACGCGAGATCTGCAACAACCGCCAGTATCCGCGAATCCCGTGATAACGGCCCTCGATCGAGGTCTCGACCTTCAGCAGATCTCGTTCTTCGGCAATGCGTTGTTCGTTTGTTGTTCGTGCGGCGATCGACAACTCGCCTGTGGGAACAAGCGGGCCTTCGTGGCGGTGGCCGGACAACTGATCTTTGAGAGCTAAATCGTTCATCTATTGATCACCTATCTCCTGCCCGAACTGAAGCAAATAGCCATTGTTGTCATATATGGCAAACTCACGCATGCCGTATTCGAAGTTTTCGATGCCGTAGCAGACGTTCGTTTTGTCTTTGAGTTTTGCCCACATGGAATCGATGTCGTCCATGTTGAAATAGAATGAGCCGGTAAAACCGATCTTTTCGTATGGGGTGTGATCGTTGGGCGTAGCGAACATAATGCCGACATCATCGATCGAGAGCGACGCCCAACCCCAATCGTCGTTCCGTTCATCGCACACAAAACCTATCACGCCGGTATAGAAAGCGATTGTGGCCTCCAGGTCTTCAGTCCACAGTATTGGTCGGAGGTGATTGATCTTCATAGTAACGCCAGCATGTTCTTTACGCCCTGATGGTGGAAATAGTTCCTCGCACGTACCGTGTCTTTCACGATCTGTGCCTTTAACTCATCTATGCCGTTAAACTTACGCTCGTCACGGATCCGGTGAAGAAAGCGTACGCGAAGCACATCGCCATACAGGTCGCCGTCGAAATCGAATATATAACTTTCGATCGAAGGCTCGGAATCGGATTCAAATGTGGGCCTGACGCCGATATTCGTGATGCTCTTTCGCCAATGGCCGTCGATCAGCGTAGCGGTCGCGTAAACGCCGAATCGGGGAATGACGCGGTTTCGGGGCTTGAGATTGGCGGTCGGGAAGCCGATCGTGTGGCCGCGCCGATTGCCGCGGATGATCACACCTTCGACCCCGTACGGACGGCCGAGCATGCTGCGGGCTATGTTTACTCGCCCATCGGCAAGCAATCGGCGTATCGCTGACGAACTGATCCGCGTTCCGCGAAGCCGCACTTCCTCGACCTCATCAGTCGTGAAGCCAAGTTCACCGCTCATCTTTCGAAGCAGGTCGATATTTCCGCCCCGGCCTTTGCCAAACGCAAAGCCCTCGCCCAGATATACCTCGCGAGCATGAAGACGGTCGTGAATGATATCTCTCAAGAAAGCTTCGGCGGGCTGGGCGGCGAATTCACGGTCGAATATGACCACGATCGCTTGTTCAATACCCAGGACCTCGAAATTTGCGAGTCTTTGGTCGAGCGTCTGAAGCATCGGCGGTGCCGATTCCGGGTGGAGTACCGACCGCGGGTGCGGGTCAAATGTGATAGCCGTCGGCATGGCACCGATGGCTCCAGCACGCTCGACCAC
>CAYSMU010000035.1:0-13277 GCA_964432145.1 uncultured Chloracidobacterium sp. | reverse complement strand
CGACGATCTTCGCTAGGCGATCTCGATTCAGGGGATTTGTATCGCGTTTTGTTCAGAGGTGTGCTAAAACACTAGCACCGAAATTTTGGCGGGACCGATGATCCACCACCTCCACATTCCGAGATTCCCGCTAAACCACTTCGTCGAAGTCTTTGTTTATTTCAGTGATGTTCGATTCGAACACAACTTCGACCGCTTTCTCCCAAACGGCGACACCGAGATATTGATCGATTTTCACGACACTCCCCAATTTATTTACGACAACTCGAGCCTTAAGGAGATACAGGCATGTCATCACGTCTGGGCCTCGGGCCTTCGGACGGAACCGATCACGATCCCCGCGGGCAATAAGTCCGAGATGATGGTGATCTCGTTCAAGAAGGGAATGGCTGCACCGTTCTTCCCATTTCCGATGCAGGAGATCGCAGACAGCGTCGTCGATGCGGACCTGGTATGGGGAACCGATTTCGGGCTTCTCCGCGAGCAGGTCCTTGCCACGCAGGATATTGGTCAACGGTTCAGGATCGTTGAGGATTTTCTTATCCGCGAGTTCCAGTCGCAGATGGCGATCAATCCGTGCGTTGCCTTTGCGATCGGCGAAATGACCGAGCGGCCGGATGCCATAAACATCGCCCGGATGAACGCGAAGATAGGCTATTCGCAGAAGCATTTTACCGACCTTTTTAGACGCGCGGTCGGCGTAACGCCGAAATCGTATCTGAAACTAATGCGGTTTCAAAAGGCCGTCAGAACGATCGATGCCAGCACCGATATCGACTGGGGCAACATCTCGCTCGAGTGCGGTTTCTACGACCAGTCGCACTTCATAAATGATTTCAAGCGTTTCTCCGGATTCACGCCCGAGCATTACGCTTCGATCCAGACCAATTATCAAAACTACATCCCGGTCGGGTAAGGTAAATTTTTTCCAATACATCTCGTCATACGTCGCCTAATATCGCGATATGGAAAACTTGTATATCAATCACATCGCGGTCCTGGTTTGTGCGGTGATGAGCCTTGTGATCGGCGGGCTCTGGTGGTCTCCGCTTCTTTTTGCGAAGGCGTGGCAGCGTGAGGTCGGCTTGAGCGACGACGAACTCAAGCAAATGAACCCGGCGAAAGCATTCGGGCTGACGTTCGTGCTTGCCTACCTTTCGTCGTACAACCTCGCCTTCTTTCTCGGATCACCGGGAACGACCTGGCAATGGGGCGTCGCTGCCGGTTTGCTCGCAGCCGTCTGGGCGGTTGCTATGTACGTCGTGATCAGCTTGTTCGAACGGCGCACGCTAACGCACATCCTGATAAATGTCGGTTACATACTGGTGTATTTCGCGGCGAGTGGATTCATCCTTGGGATTTGGAGATAGTAATGGCACAAAAAACATCAGGTGAATTTGAAAAAGAGTTCATGGACGGC
This sequence comes from uncultured Chloracidobacterium sp., assembly GCA_964432145.1. Classification (GTDB taxonomy): domain Bacteria; phylum Acidobacteriota; class Blastocatellia; order Pyrinomonadales; family Pyrinomonadaceae; genus OLB17. Next base: position 11,857 of record CAYSMU010000035.1, on the reverse strand, counting down.
CTATTGAGCCAGACGGGAAAGGACCTTGCCGCCTGGTTTAAGATCGTCGACGGCTGCGGCACAAAAAAGCGCAACGAAGTCATCGCATGGCTAAAGGAAGAGCACAAATTCAACCATATGCATGCATCGCTGCTTGCCGGCATTCATGCGAACGGCGGGAAACCTGTCTATGCGAGTACCGATGGCCTGCTCGACGCGCAGTTCGCAAAAGGCGCTGAGATGAGGCCGCTATACGAAGCGTTTGTCTCGTTCATTGCCACGCACTTTCCGCCGGCAACATTCTTACCGAAGAAGACTTACGTCTCGGTGCTTGAGAATCGAGAGTTCGCGGCGGTGAACATCAAACCGAAAGAATTGCGGATCGGCCTTGACCTCGGCGACCGGCCCTTTGATGGAATGGTTGAAAAAGCGAAGTTGACCGGACCCATGCCGAGGATCTCGCATATGGTCGTGGCAGCGGACGAAAGCAGATTCGATGCCGAACTGGCAGAGTTGTTGAAACTGTCACACTCAAGGTGCCACTGATCAGCTCGGTTCCTTTCGGAGGAAAGACACGAGCGGAAACATTTCTTCGGCAAGTTTAACAAGCTGTTTTGAGAATTCCGGCGACGTTACTATCTTGTCATCGTTGAATTCGGTCCACGCCATAAACTCTTTGAGTTTCAAATATTCGATCGCTATGTGTTCCGGATCGAAACCCTTTGGCGGGTTCTTCAGAGCGTCGCCGCCCAACCGGCCGAAGGCGTCGGCGAATGATCTTTTCTCGACGATCTTGAGAAACTCGTTGGGGCGGTCGGCGATCGCGGTACGGATCCTCAGCAGTTCAGGGCCGTCCGGCAGGTGCTTGCCGCCCGCAATGAAGCTCTTTCCGGGTTCGAGGTGAAAATAGTATCCGGGCTGCATCGATTTGCGACCGCCGGGGGCGATGTATGCTCCGAGGTTGGTTTTGTACGGGCTCTTGTCCTTTGCAAAACGCGTATCGCGATAGATACGAAAAACGCATGTCTTCGGGTCAACGTCGGCCACAGCTTCGTCGAATTTACCGATCTCGCCGATCAGGTAACCGGCAAACGCAGTCATGTTATCCTGAGCCGCGTCGAACGCTTTTTTATTGGCCTGAAACCAGTCGCGATCGTTGTTCTTTTTGAGTTTTTTGAGAAAATCTAGTGTTTCTTTCTGGATCATATGGCGAATAATATCATGCAAATACGCTTCATTATCACCGCGATCGCGATGTTGGCGATCGCATCGACGACAGCGGCAGCTCAATCGAGCAATTGGCGTCTGGCTCTTAATGTACTCCAGGACCAGCCGACCGACGACTACGAGGTTTATACGATCGGCCTCGATGGTTCGGACATGAAAAATGTCACGAACAACAAGGACGTTGCATGGACCTATTATTCGATCCCGGGCAAGCTGCTCTTCATAAGCGATCGCGGCGCCTGTCGCCGCTGCTATTTTCTTTACGAATCTGAGATCGACGGCTCGGGGCCCCGCAAGGTCGCCAACCTCCAATTAGAAGACTCGTGGATGGGCAGCCGCGACGGTGGCCGGGAATTGGTCGTCACCGGACGCATCGACACGCGGATTCGCCAACAGCTTTTTATTGTTGACCGTGAAACCGGCCGCTACCGCCAACTCACCAACGAACCAGCCGCTGCATTTCGCGATCCGAGCTTTTCACCGGATGGGAAACAGATCATATATGTTTATAAAAAGAATAGGGCCGATCGCTCCGAGATCGAGGAACTGTACATCATGAACGCTGACGGCACCAACCGCCGAAAGCTGACAACGTATCCGGGGAACGATCCGCTTGGAAAGGAACCCAGCTACAAGGTCGGCCCTCCGCATTGGAACGCAAAATACAAATTCATCACGTACCAATCAAATCAGGCCGGCAAGCAAAGCATCTACGCCGTCACTCCGGACGGCAAGAAACAGTGGAAGCTGACCGAATCAAAAATGGACGAGGGTTGGCACGACTGGTCGCCCGACGGCGAATGGCTAGCGTTCGACAGCCGCGACCCGACGAGCGGACGTTACGATGTCTATCTGATGAATTATCGGACCAAAGAAATTAACAAAGTGACTGGTGGCAGCTCGTTTAAGTACCACCAATCACCTGTCTTCATTTCCGTCAAATGAGTTAACCGCCGTGTGCGGCCTTAGCTCGTTCATTCAGCTCATCAGGTGTGAGGTCCTCCTTGTGCGTTGCAAAACCCCATAGATGGCCGAACGGATCCTTAAAATGACCCGAGCGGTCGCCGTAGAACTGGTCCGCGACCGGCTTCAATACCTCAAGACCTTCCGCGATCGCCTTTTCGGTAAATGAATCCACATCCTCGACGTAGATATACAAGCTTACCGGAGAACCGCCGATCGACTCGGGGCTCTGGGCCATCGGCGGAAATTCGTCTGCAAGCATAAATATTGCGTTGCCGATCTTCATTTCGGCATGGCCGATCATTCCTCCGCCGCCGATACGAAAGAGTTCCTCGGCTCCGAATGCTCGTTTGTAAAAATCCATAGCGGATTCCGCGTTCCTGCATATCAGATATGGTGTGATCCCCTCATAACCGTCGGGTATTGGTTTCACTTCGTTCATAGTTTGTTCTCCTTTTGTCTTCGCAAATCTAATCCAGAATTGGCTCCGCGTCAATAGGATTTGGTGTGATGTTCGCCGTTCTTGTCGCAAAGTGGGTCTCGAATGGCGTAGCTCTGGTCCCATACGAATTAGTTTTGTATTGGATGGCATTACGGTAATATTTACTTCACCGCCTTTATCCGGGGGAGTCTATGAATGGCTGCGTGCATCTGAATGAGATCAATCCTGTTAGACCTAGTGCCGAGGGCTGCGAAGATTGCCTAAGGATCGGAGGCCATTGGGTACATCTGCGGCTGTGCATGTTGTGCGGCCATGTTGGCTGCTGCGACAGCTCACCGAACAGGCACGCCACAAAGCACTATCATGTGAGCTCGCATCCGATCATCAAGTCGTTCGAGACCGGCGAAGATTGGGCGTATTGCTATGTCGATAGCGCGTTCTATGAACGGCTGCCTGATCCGGAACCACCTGCGGCAACGGGTGATTAACTTGTTTATACGATTATGACTGATGCACGTCTCTTCCCTGAAATACCGCTCGACGCGTGGCGGCCGACAAAAAATACCCTGCACCTATTTCTGCAGATCGTCGGCAAGATCCGCCTAAAGATGCATCCGCCAGTAAATCATTGGTGGCACGTGCCGCTATATGTCAGCCCGCGCGGCCTGACGACACGTGCGATACCGCACAACGGCAAAAATTTCGAGATCGAGTTCGACTTTCACGACCACGAACTCAAGATGCGAACAAGCGTAGGACGCGTCGAGGATTTTGCTCTTTATGACGGCCTGACCGTAGCGGACTTTTATGCGAGCGTTATGGCAAATCTCGCAAAGCTCGGCATTTACCCGAAAATATGGGCGGTTCCGTACGAAGCTCCGTCGACAACGCCTTTCGCCGACGACCACTACAACAAGAGTTATGACCGTGAATATATAGAGCGGTTTCATCAGATACTGGTTGCTGTAAACGACATTCTCGAGGAATTTCGCGGCCGGTTTTGCGGCAAATCGACGCCCGTGCATCTTTTCTGGCACAGCTTCGATCTTGCATTAACACGATTCTCGGGAAAGAAGGCTCCGCCGATGCCCGAAGCAAATATGGTCACCCGAAAAGCGTATTCGCACGAGGTGATCAGCTTCGGGTTCTGGTTTGGCGACGACAAGGAAGGCAGCGTCCCGGCTCCGGCATTTTATTCATACACCGCGCCAAAACCAGACGGTTTGGAGCACGAACCGCTGCAGCCCGAAACCGCATTCTGGACGCCCGACGGCGGTATGGCCTTATTGATGTATGACGATATTCGGGACAGCCCAAACCAAAAAAAGCTGGTTCTGGATTTTCTCGAGTCAACATATCAGGCCGGTGCGAAACTGGCTAAATGGGATTTCGAAAACTCCAAAGCCGAGTTCAGGAGATAATAGTGAACTGATCTATGGCTTGGCTGCATCGAACAGAGAAAATTCTTAGAGGATATCTATGCGATCGATATTTTGCGGTGTACTTATTAGTTTGTTTGCTCTCTCCACATTCGGACAGGACCTTAAGGTTCCGACCCTTAGCCCGCTAACCGAGGTCACCCAAGAAGTTGCTCTTACTCAGGTTAAGCTCAGCTATTCCCGTCCGAGTGCAAAAGGAAGAAAGGTCTTAGGAGACCTGGTCCCTTACAACGAGATATGGCGGACAGGTGCTAATGCATCGACGAAGCTCACCTTTACTGAAGACGTGAAGATCGCCGGCAACAGCTTGAGGGCCGGAACATATGCCCTCTACTCCATTCCCGGCGAAAAGGAATGGACGATCATCGTTCACACGAACACAAAACACCGGTCGCTCGCTGGCGATGTTTATAAACAGGCTGAAGACGCATTTCGATTTAAGGCGAAGCCTGCGAAAACATCGAGTTACGTCGAGACCTTTACGATCGAGTTCGGTGATTTCACTACGTCATCGTGCAATCTTGTTCTCTCTTGGGAAAACACTCAGATAAGGTTCCCGATCGAATTCGACGTCGATGCCCGCGTGAACGAACAGATCGCGAAGCTTGTTGCTTCACCGGCCGGCATGAGCCACCAGAACTATTTCCTCGCCGCTGAATACAACCTCCACAACGACAAGGATCTGGCCAAGGCGGACGAGTGGATACTTGCGGCGATCGAAAAGAGCCCAAAGAATGCACGGTACGGGCTGCTAAGGGCAAAGATACTTGCAAAGGCAGGTAAAAAGGATGAAGCCCTGAAGGTCATTGCCGAGGCCAATGCATGGGCGAAAGAAAGCAAGAACGCGAACTACATCGAGCAAACCCAGATCTATTGGGATTCGATAAAGAAATGAACGCAGATAAATGCTGGTCTTGAGATCCGTTGTTGAGTTGAGGCATAACATCGCCTTAGATGTGAATGCAACATGATCTCGTGACCGCAACGGGACCGGTCAACTATTCTTATGAAGCTTGTATTTCGCATCGCAATATACGCTATGACTGCGATCGCATTGCTATCGGCCGACAGCCATGCTCGTTCCCCTCAGGCCGACGAACTAAATGCGATCTTGCGGGATGCCCGTGCCGCAGTTGGCAGTGAAAGCGACCTCGCGAAGATCCGAAGTATATCCGTTACAGCCGACTGCGTTGGACCAAAAGGGAAATACACAACATTGATCGATTCGTTCCGCGGAAGCAAGACCCGGTTTGGTCAGACTTTCACTTATAAGAGCACGACATCGAACATATTCATTAATGGTGAAACTGCCTGGACGGTCGATGCCAGTACCGGTAATGCCTCGATCTCGAGCCCTTTCGAGCGCATGGCTGCCAGGGCTCACGAATACCAAAAGATGGCTTACGCCATTTCTTCGTTTTTTACCGGCCTTGAGATCGTCGGCAGCACCGATTTCGAGGGCAGTCCCAGCATCAAAGTCCGCGCAAAAAACGAGCTGGGGATGGCAGCGAGTCTGTATTTTGATAAAGAGACCAAGCGGTTCTCCGGCTATGTATTGGAGATCCCAAATTCGACCGAGACCATCAAGAACGCATTTCTTGAATGGCGCAAAGTAGGCCGTCTGACGCTTCCCGTTGTCGTAAGGGCAACCGACAAAGAAGGCGACTGGACGCTGCGATTCAACACGATCACTTTTAACAAAGCGAACGAGAAACTGCTCGACGTGCCGCCCCGTGTAGCTGACATGACTGAACTTCTGAGGATGCACGAGGTGCAGAAGACAGCCCACCTGACCTACGACGCCGAACTTCTTCTGGGCGATTCGCCGGAAACGCCCATATCCGTCCAGCGTGGCAATGTCATTAAGCGAACTCGTGAAGAGGACCTTGCCCGCTTTAAAGCATATTTTTCGTCATTTAAGTTTCTTGAATGGGAGGACATCGTTCCGCCGGTGATCAAGATCTCGAACGACGGAACGATGGCTACAAAGATCGTCCGGAAACGTGTCCGGGGACTTACCAGGAACGCCGAAGGCAAAGAGGTAATTGAGCACACTGTTTTCGCCTGGCTCGAGGTCCTCGAAAAGATTCAAGGCAAATGGCGACTGACGGCGATCGCCTCCACTGAAAAACCCGGCGACAAGTAGGGTTCATTTCGGCTCTTTATATATTGCTCCGCTTTTCATCACAAGGACCGTATTCTCCATTTTCTTGATATCGTTTAGTGGATCGCCTGCTACTGCCACGATATCTGCAGCCTTCCCTGTTTCGAGAGAGCCGATCGAGCGCTCCATGCCGATCACTTTTGCGGCGTTGAGGGTTGCAGCCGTGATCGTGTCTATCGGGCGCATTCCGCCCCATTCGGTCATAAGCCAGAATTCGCGGGCGTTGGTACCGTGCGGGATGACACCGGAGTCGGTCCCGAAAGCGATCTGGACTTTGTTCGCCTGAGCGATCTTGATCGCATTTCGCATTGCCGCAGCGGCAGCAAGTGCCTTTTCGCGGCGATTACCTTTAAGAAAGCCGCCCTGCGCAAGTTTTTCGACCGCTTCGCCGGCCATAAGCGTCGGGACCAGGAATGTTCCCTTCGAAGCCATCAATTTCGCACCTTCTTCGTCAAGAAATGAGCCGTGTTCGATCGACGTCACCCCGGCGCGTACTGCGATCTTTATGCCCTCGGTGCCATGAGCGTGGGCCGCGACCTTTCGGTTTAGCTTTGTCGCCTCGTCGACCATTGCTTTTAGCTCTTCGTAGGTATATTGGGTCGTGCCGACAACTGCCATTCCTTCGCTCAGTACGCCGGCAGTCGCACAGGTTTTGATGACGTCGGCCCCGTACTTCACCTGATATCGGACCGCTGCCCGAACGGCTTCGGGGCCGTCGGCGATCCCGGTGCGAAAATCCCCGTCGGCAAGGCCGGGCTTGTATCCGTTCTCATCGCAATGTCCGCCGGTGATGCCGAGGCTGTGTCCGGCGGCAATTATGCGCGGTCCCGGGACAAATCCGTCATTAATTGCCTTCCTCAGAGCGAAATCGTCGAAATTATCAGCTCCCAAATTGCGTATCGTGGTAAACCCGGCCATCAACGTTCGTCGCGCATTCTCCACGCCGAGCATTCCGGCAAACGAATCGTAATCTCGTACACCTGAGCTTTCACGTTCCGGGTCGCCCAGGACCCTTCCGGTAATATGCGTATGAAGGTCGATAAAGCCGGGCATTAAGGTCGCGTCACCAAGATCGATCATCCGCGAACCTGCGGGGATAGTAATTGCCGCAAGCGAACCTACCGCCATTATCTTGTCGTCAGTGATGACGACCACCCCATTGCGGATCGGCTCGCCGCCGCGTCCATCGATGATCTGCGCCGCCTTGATCACGACGGTGCCTTTGCCCTTTTGCTCGCCGGGTGCACCGATCTGTGCTCCCACAGCCAAAGCAAAAACCAACATCACAAACGGTATGAGTAAACGTTTCATAGTTTTATTTGGAAACTAATTGTAAATTGATAACTGGAAAATTGTTAATTGGCGGGAATCTTTCTGTTTCCAATTAACGATTTTCCAATTAACAATTTACAATTTGCCTTTACAAAGAAATGATCGACCTGCGAAGCGACACAGTCACAAAGCCGTCCGAACGAATGCGCGCCGCGATGGCTGCCGCCGAGGTTGGCGATGACGTCTACGGCGAAGATCCGACGATCAACCGCCTGCAGGAACGTGCCGCCGAGATCTTTGAGAAAGAAGCCGCTCTGTTCATCCCGTCGGGAACGATGGGAAATCAGATCGCCGTTTCAGTCCACACAAGACCCGGGCAAGAGATAGTTATCGAGGAACGCGGCCACATCCTTAATTATGAGATGGGGGCGTCGGCGGTTTTCGCAGGTGTGACTATCCGCCCTGTAAAGAGTGGTGACGGATCGGGCGTTCTCACATGGGAAGAGATCGCCGCTGTCCTGCGCACCGACGGTATTTACGATCATACGCAGACCGGGCTATTGTGTCTCGAGAATACGCACAATCTAGCAGGCGGACGCGTCATGTCGACAGAGAATTGCCGAGTCCTTTGCACGAACGCCCACGACGCCGGATTGCCGGTCCACATGGACGGTGCACGCATTTTCAACGCCGCGGTCGCTCTGAACGAATCCGTCGCCGAACTCACACGGCATTGCGACTCGGTGCAGTTTTGCGTTTCCAAAGGCCTAGGTGCACCGGTCGGTTCGGTCCTGGTAGGTTCTAAAGACTTTATCGACGAAGCCCGCATTTGGCGAAAGCGTCTGGGCGGCGGAATGCGGCAGGCTGGAGTCATCGCCGCGGCAGGCCTGATCGCTCTCGAAGAATCGCCAAAACGCCTTCACGAGGACCACGCTAACGCCCGCCGCTTGGCTGAGGGCCTTGCCGAAATTCCGGGCATCGCGATCGACGTTGAAACGGTCGAGACAAATATTGTGATCTTTGACGTCTCTTATACCGGCAAGTCACAGATCGAGATCTGCTTGGCGCTTAAGGAAAAAGGCGTGCTGGCAAACGGTTTTGGCACGCGCATCAGAATGGTTACCCATGTTGATGTATCGGCGGCCGATATCGAAACCGCCATGAACGCCGTCCGCGAGGTTATCTGAACATTTGGTTGCAACCGTGCATTATTTTCGCCGCATCACAATCAACTCTCTCCTGATACCTTTATCGCGAGCCTTCTCGCCTATCTTCTTATGAGTAAGTTCTCATTTGTATTTATTCTTGTATTTATTTGTTCGGTGGCGTCCGTCTCGGCCCAACAGCCCAAGCTCTTTCAGGGTGAGCCGAATGTGCCATTCATCTTCGAGCCCTATCTGGCTGACTATGTTTACAAAGGCGTTATCGCAGGCATTCCGCTCAAGTTCCTGTCGAGTTCCACTCGAATAATCGAGCTCGAAAACGAGTGGCAGGAAGACCAAAAGATCGCACTTGATGTGCTAGACTACTTCCCATCGGACAATGACGAACGTGAGGACTTTCGCAATGTCGAGATCACGTCGAAGATCGATCTTGCCACGGGATTGCTGCGTTCGCTTTCGGCAACTTTCGGCAACCGCCCGGACGTGCGCGTTTCGGTGGATCTCACCCGTGACGGCAAGATCACCGTCACCGGCACCGACGGCAAACGAACGCAGCAAAGGGTTTACGAAAATCGCGAAAAGATCTATCCGTGTACCTTCAGCAACGCATTTCTGAGCTACTTGCCGCTGAACGATAATTTCGCTGGCACCTTTGCCTGCGTCGATTTTGACGCGGAAAAACGAACTAGTAAGGATGCTCTAAGATTCACTCGCCGCACGCTTCGTGTCGTGGGCAGCGAACGCGTGACCGTTGCCGGGGGCACTTTTGATTGTTACAGGCTCTCTGACGAGGCGGAAGAATTGAAGTACAATCCTGATGGTTCAGTTAAGGAGAAAAAGCCGGTCAAGTTCGGACAGTTTGACGAGAAAAAGCTTTGGAAGAACGTTTTCAGCGGCCTCTGGATCGACAAGGCGTCGCGCAAGCTCGTCAAAGCCGAGCTTAACTTCAAGATCGGCTCGATCGTCGTCGAACTCCAGCCGTCAGGCCGGCCGTTTTGACATGGATAAAGAACAGCTTCGTGAATATTGCCTTTCATTTCCCGGTTCAACTGAGGACACCAAATGGCAAAAGGATCTGTGTTTCTGCGTCGGCGGGAAGATGTTCTGTGTGACAGGCGTCGACGATCCCGAGGGTTTGCAGTACTCATTCAAATGCACCCCTGAAAGATTTGCCGATCTGACAGAGCGGGTGGGTATCATTCCGGCTCCGTACGCTGCACGTTTTCATTGGGTTGCCATCGAAAGTCGCGATGCACTCACCGAAACGGAATCACGACAATTCATCGCCGAGTCGTACCGTCTTGTCTTCCAAAGACTGCCCAGGCGTGTCCAAACTGCGATCGCCGAGTGAGGCTGTCGATTCAGATCTCCTGTATGATCATTCCATGAAGGTCATCGCGCCAATTTTTCTGGCCGTGTTATTAGCTTTCTCGCCGGTTGTGGGCCTACGGCAAACGGAGGGTTTCTCGATTGAAGGCCATCGCGGTGCCCGCGGACATTTACCGGAAAATACTATTCCTTCGTTTGTCAGGGCTTTAGAGCTTGGAGCCGACACACTCGAACTCGACGTTGTCATCTCGCAAGATCGAAAGGTCGTTGTTTCGCACGAACCATGGTTTTCGCATTTCATCTCGCTCGATCCACAGGGCCGGCGGATCGATCAAGAAAAGGAGCGTGAACACAACATTTACCTAATGCCGTACGGCAGAATTCGGCTTTACGACGTCGGAAGTCTGGGAAATCCGGCATTCGCTACACAACAACCGCTCAAAACTCACAAACCGCTTCTCTTGGAGGTCTTTACTGAAGTCGACCGAGCGGCAAAGCAAAGAAAACTCCAATTACGTCGCTATAACATCGAGATCAAGTCTGCGCCGGACGGCGACGGAAAGTTTCATCCGTCTCCCGAAGAATTTGTCCGACTCACGCTCGATGTAATACGAAAGTCCAAAATGGATAAGCGAGTGAAAGTACAGTCTTTCGATGTCAGGCCGCTTCAGGTGGTACATCGGGTGGCACCTTCGATGAAGCTCGCCTTGCTTGTAAGTAATAAGGACGGGATCGAGAAAAACATCGAACGCCTTGGTTTTATGCCCTTCGTGTATAGTCCCCAGTTTTCCCATGTGGACCAGGCCACCGTCGACTACTGCCGGCTGCACGACATCAAACTGATCCCGTGGACGGTCAATCAAATAGCCGATCTTGAAAGAATGAAGACCTTTGTGATAGACGGCATAATCACCGATTATCCCGAAAGGGCAAAGCAGGTTTTTCGGAAATAACCACCGCAAAATGACATTCGGGCGGATTTCGGTAAAATCTTTCTAATGATCATTGCCATCGATGGCCCAAGCGGAGCGGGAAAATCGACGCTCGGCAAAATGCTTGCTAAACAACTTAACCTCCTTTACCTCGATACCGGCGCGATGTACCGAGCGGTCGCTCTGGCTGTAAAAAACGCAGAAGTGCCTTATCGCGATGTTGATCGGATCGCCTTTATTGCCGAGAACGCGAAGATCGATCTTGTCGGCGAACCTGACGCTATGAAGGTCGTTCTCGACGGCGAGGACGTATCTGTCGAGATCCGCACGCTGGAGATCGCTCAGGCAGCTTCCGTCGTGTCAACGATCTCTGAGGTCCGCCGCATAATGGTCGAGCACCAGAGGGCGATCGGCGAATCGTCACCGACCGGCTGTGTGCTCGAGGGACGTGATATTGGCAGCGTCGTTTTCCCAAAGGCCGACATCAAGTTCTTTCTCACTGCCACTCCCGAGGCGCGTGCCCGCCGCAGATTTATGGAGGATCAGTCAAAGGGCCGAATTACAACCTACGAGAACACTCTGGCCGAGATCAACGAGCGTGACGAACGAGACGTTTCACGGGAAGACTCGCCGCTAACCATCGCCGAGGACGCTATCGTCATCGACACCAGTGAACTCGACCTCAGCGAAGTATTTGAACAAATGATCGCGGTCGTTCGTGAAAAGAAAAGTGCAGCTGCTTAGGCCGACATTCAAGAACGAAGCCGTTTGGCTTCTGATCTACACGTTTGCTCCGTACTGTATTGGTCTCGTATCGGTACTTATTTACCTGCTCGTCAAATTGTTTGACTAACATCCGGGCAATCGGTAAGATGGGAAGTTGCTTTTTGATATGCTCCCGTAGCTCAGCTGGATAGAGCGACGGCCTTCTAAGCCGTAGGTCGCAG